>JAZOMI010000147.1:0-10977 GCA_045653825.1 Candidatus Aphodosoma sp.
TTGGAATCCTAACCTCGACTCAAAAATCCTCAAAGCAATGAGCGAAACTTACGAACAACTTTATGGCGAAAAACCAGCTGTTAAAGTTATTCACGCAGGTTTGGAATGTGGTATCCTCGGTGCTATCGAACCTGGTCTTGATATGGTTTCATACGGTCCAACAATCCGTCACCCACACTCACCAGACGAAAAAGTGAACATCCCTAGTGTTGCTAAATTCTGGGATTTCACAGTAGCTACACTTGCTAATATTAAATAATATTATTAGTTGAAATTTAAAATGTGAAATTTGAAAGTCGCCATTCGGTATTTGATTTTCAAATTTCACATTTTATATAGATATCTGTTTATTCTTTATTATGCAAACATCCGAAATACTAATCGAAGGGATGGAGTTTTTTGCCTATCATGGTTTCTATCCAGAGGAGAATCGTATCGGTTGTAAATACACAGTAGATTTGCGCCTTACTCTCCCACTCGATGAACCAGGCAAAAGTGATAATCTTGCGCATACGGTCAACTACGAAGAAGTTTACATCCTTATTCGCAAAGAAATGGAGGTAAATTCTAAACTAATCGAACACGTGGCACAACGCATAATGTCAGCTCTACAAACGAGATACCCACAATTACAACACATAGACCTACACCTTTATAAATACAATCCACCACTTGGCGGACAAGTTGGGCGTGTGGGGATACACCTTGAGAGTTGAAAGTTGAAAATTGAGAGGTAAGAAGTGAAAATTTATAATAAATAGTAAAAATGACTATTGACTTATATATAGAAAATAGTATTATTCCGCAATATGCTACGTTTGATGAGGCGCATAATGTGGAGCATGTCAATCGTGTGATTGATGAAAGTATGAAATTGGCTGAAGAATATGGGGTCAATCCAGAAATGTGCTATGTAATTGCAGCCTTTCACGACATAGGTATGCCTCTTGGCAGAAAAGAGCATCATTTGAATTCGGCAAAAATATTACGTGAAGACCGAGCTATACGAATGTGGTTCAACGAAAAACAGATTAATATAATGGCAGAAGCAATAGAAGACCATCGTGCTTCGGCAGACAACCCTCCTCGTTCGATTTATGGCGCAATAGTGGCAGAAGCCGACCGCGATTTGCGTCCTGAAGTACCACTATGCCGAACAATACAATACGGATTAAGCAACTACCCTAATGAAGGTTACGAATTCCACAAACAGCGTACTATTCAACATCTTACAGAAAAATATGGACGTAATGGCTATCTCAAACTTCCTCTTAATAGTCAAACCAATATAGAAGGACTCGAACAACTACGCCAAATTATAGAATCTCCAGTATTGTTCAATAAAAAATTCCATGAAATGTGGATAAAAATAAACAAAAAAAATTAAAAAAGCCCTTACACACTTAATCAAGAGCATTGACATCAATTTCTAATCCATAAAAAAACTATACTTACAAAATAGGAAAGCGATAGATTATATGTATAATCTACCGCTTTTTTATACTCTTAAAACAAATATTTCCTATAGCGATACTCGGCTGTCAACTCACCTCCGAATTCTAACTTAAAATCTCTAACTCCATACTCTCGGTTTTGTGGACCAGCACCCATAAAATCAAACCTGCCACCACCCATATCTGCCACCAACTGCAGTGCTTGCCATGTAGATACTACCGAAGGATAAACTCCCTCTATCCGCAAATCTATCGAAGCTCTGTACCAATCGTAAAAGAGTTGAGAGTCACACATTATCCGTTGACCTTCATATTGTCCCCCTGTCTGTAGGGACGCTCGGCTCGAGCGTCCGCAAACGTAGCGGAGGGGGTTAAAACCATTGACCATTGACTGTTGACCGTTGATATAATACAACATCGCACTTCCCGAAATCACTCTATCTTTGTATATAACTACAAACAGACGCCCTATACTCGACTTATTCAATCTCAAAAACACATTCACCGATGGTAAAGGACGATGTATGCGTCTATACAATCTTTTCAACAACTCATACCACTCCACAATCTGCTCTTGCGTTGGCTCCAAAACCACCTCTACACCAGCCTCAATGGATTGTTTCAACTGCCGTTTCTTATCTCGCTTCATTTGCTTCGTAACATCCTCTCCCGCCGCAAAATCTCGGTAAATATTATACCAAGGCAATTGAAAGTTGAAAGTTGAAAGTTGAGAGTTAAAAATTGAAGCATATATATTATTTTCAGAGAAATGACGATATTCTATGTATAATGCTCTTTTTTTACAATACTTTTCAATCTCCGCAGTCATCAATCGGAACGCATTAATAGCCTCTTCATCAGTGATATTCTCCGCTCGCCAAGGTTCGCGCCACGCCACTACGTAGGAAGCGAACTTACAGGATATACGGCGATAATAGCGATTGATAGTGAGAGGTTGAAGGAGTAATAATGTAGAGTCAGAATAGACCGCAAATAGCACGACTTTAGTGCCTTTTTCTTGCTCAAAAAGACGCATCCACTCCACCGTCTGAAACACATTCTGCGCCTCAAATTGCGGAAAATCTTCAATATTGTCAATTACCTTTACTTTCACAAACTCAAAGTTGATTATTTTAAGTTTTAATTCACCTTGCAAATTTACAATAAATACAACAAATAAACAAATAAACACTACATTACATTTTAAAGTTTTAGTTTTTTGCGATGATATGATTTCAAATACTGCGAAAACATTGCCATAACACAGAAAATACAGATAAAGTTTTGTATGCTTATATTTTTTTATACCCTTGTGGGCGAAAGCAAAGGAGGTTTGTATGTTAGATTTTATCTTTTTTATATTTACTAACTTTTTAATGTGCGCATTTATTGCAGCGTTATTAAATGTCTTGATAATTGCCACACATCAAACTCTCACAGGAAAAATTACAAAACAACACCATTTTCCTGAGTTCCACATAGCCGATAGTAGTCGGAACATGTTATGCAATCGGTAGTTTTCGAGCCAGAGGGCTTGCGCAAAAGCGCGAGCCCATTGGTCGGGAGTGAGCGATGCGGGGTTCAGGTTCAAATTAGCACGTATTAGGGCTTCGGCCTGGAGCAGTTCATCGGCAGGGTCGACCGTGTCGGCAACCTCGAGAGCGTAAGCCCCTACAAGTTTTTTAATTCAGCACGTTTCACCTCCATATAAAAAATGTTCAAAATAATTTTAGCGAAAATTTCTAAAATTATCTTGAACATTTTATTGTCGAACCAGGTTTTATCCTACAATAAAAAAAATTAATATTTTGTTTCGATTTGAATTTTAAGAAATGTAGTATAAAAAGAAAAGAGGTATTTAACTAATTTATAATTAAATACCTCTTCTTGTGCGGCGTAAGGGACTCGAACCCCCACGTCTCTCGACACTAGATCCTAAGTCTAGCGCGGCTACCAATTACGCCAACGCCGCATCGGTTGGTTTGCGAGTGCAAATTTACGACTTTTATTTGATTCCCGCAAGTTTTTAATAATTATTTTTTATAATTATTTTTGCCCTTAGGTTGCTTGCTGGAATTTTTACCTCTGTTCCCTCTATGTTTATAATATTTATGTTTCTTTTTCTCAGGCAGTTGAATTTTATCTTCATCAATCGCAGGAGCCAACTCGGCTACATCATCAGGCAACACACAACGCTCTATTTTGCGCTCCAACAATTTCTCTATCTTATCGAGTCGTGGTTTGTCTTTTGGCGTAACGAACGTAATCCCCTCTCCCAAAGCTCCTGCACGAGCTGTACGTCCGATACGATGCACATAATCTTCGGACTGAACTGGAACGTCGTAATTGACAACAAACTGAATATCATCAATATCTATACCACGCGACACTACGTCGGTAGCGACAAGGAGTTGTATTTTATTATTCTTAAAATCAAGCAATGTCTGTGTGCGCTCAACATTTTCAAGGTCGGAATGTATTTGTGCCACTTTCACACCAAGACGACGAAGCGAATGATAAAGGTCGCGAACTTTCTCTTTTGATGATGCAAAAATTATACCTTTCCCTCTCTCTCCTTTTGCAAAAAGTTGCATTACTAATGGTAGTTTTTGTTCTTCGTGAAGAATATAAACTTTTTGAGTGATGCCTTCGGCTGGTTTCGACACTGCTATTTTTACTTCGGCTGGATTGCGCAATACTTGACGTACAAGGCGTTCTACTTCTGGAGGGAATGTTGCCGAGAACATCAATGTTTGTCGCTCTTTTGGCAAATAGCTGATAATCTCCATTATGTCGTCATAAAAGCCTATATCGAGCATACGGTCAGCCTCATCAAGTATAAGGAAATCTACTTGCGAAAAATCTATTTTACAATGACGAAGTAGCGATAAAAGTCTTCCGGGAGTAGCAATCGCAATATCACCACCCTGTTCCAATGCTCTCTGTTGCTGTGCAAATGCTACCCCATCATTGCCTCCATAAATGGCAATCCAGGTGGTATCTTGATAGTAGGCAAAACCTGCAAGCAATTGGTCAACTTGTTGAGCCAATTCGCGTGTAGGAACTAATACGAGTGCATTTACCTTGTTTTCAGGCGAACCACCACGACTAAGCAATTCGAGCACAGGTAGCAGATATGCTGCTGTTTTGCCCGTACCTGTTTGGGCTGAAGCTAACAAATCACGCCCATCAAGAACCAACGGTATTGCTCGTTCTTGCACGGGTGTACACTCAACAAAGTTCATAATGTCGAGTGCATCAAGAAGGTCGTCATTTAGGTCTAATTCGTCGAAAAACATCTAACAGAACAATAATATCAGTAATTGGGCTGTGAGGACGCGGAGGAACATCGTAAGTGGATATACTGTTGCATAACCTACTGCTGGGGCGTCGTTACCGGCTGTTGCATTACTATATGCCAATGCAGGTGGGTCGGTAGTCGAACCTGCCATAAGTCCCATGAGTGTAAAATAGTTGATTTTGCAGAACAAGCGTCCGATTATACCTATTATAAAGAGAGGCAAGAATGTGATAATAAAGCCATAGCCAATCCATTGGAAGCCTCCTTTATTCACAATAGTGTCGATAAATCCATCACCTGCACCAATACCCACACACGCCAAGAAGATAGTGATACCTATTTCGCGAAGCATGAGGTTGGCACTGATAGTGTTGTATGTAATGAGTTTGTATTTATAACCAAAGCGAGATACGAGTATTGCTATGATGAGCGGACCGCCTGCAAGACCCAATTTCACTGGTTGTGGTATACCTGGGAACATCATAGGTATCGAACCTACGAATACGCCAAGGAAAATACCGAGGAACAATGTAACGAGGTTTGGTTCGTTGAGGCGTTTCATACTGTTACCTACGATTTCTTCTACTTTACGCACATCTTCTTCGCTACCAACCACTGTGAGACGGTCTCCAAGTTGAAGCACAAGATTAGGACGCGCCACAAGGTCAACACCCGCACGGTTAATACGCGAAATATTGATATTATACGAACGACGAAGGTTCAATTCGCCAAGACGTTTGCCATTGAGTTCATTTTTAGTAACAATGATACGACGCGAAATAAAGCTCTTATCGAGTTTATACCACTCATCTGGTTTCATTTCAATCACGTTACCTATAATAGTAGAAATCACATCAATATCCGATTCCACTGTGATAACAAACACTTTATCGCCTTCATTAAGCATTGTATTCGACGACGCCATCTCCATACGTCCATCTGTGTGAAGAACACGACTGATAACTAATTCGCGGTGAACAAGCAATTTAGCCACTTCTGCCACTGTATGCCCAAACACTGCAGGGTTATGCACCTCAAGACTATAAAGTTTCGCCTGATTAGCCGCCGAATTGTCAAGCGCATCAAGTTCGGCTTGCTCTTTTACGAAATTAACACGGAAAATATAGCGTATCAATATGATTGCCAATATTATACCAATAACACCAAGTGGATAACACACCGCATAACCAAGAGCGATAGAGTTATCAGCCACTCCTGTCATATCATTAAACGCAGTTTGCGCAGCACCCAATCCAGGCGTATTAGTTACAGCTCCCGAAAGGATACCCACCATAGTTTGCATAGGCAATCCTGTAACGAAATGCAAAATGATTGTAGTCGCAACACCGAGCAACACCACCCCTGTAGCAAGCAGGTTGAGTGTCACACCACCCTGTTTGAATGATGAAAAGAAACCCGGTCCAACTTGCATTCCGACAGAGAAAACAAACAAAATCAAACCAAATTCTTTCATAAAATGCATCACTTCATGGTTCATTGTGATTCCAAAATGCCCCATAAGGATACCCACAAAAAGCACAAACGTAATGCCAAGCGAAATACCAAAAATCTTGATTTTTCCAAGCAAAATACCGCATACAATACAGATAGAGAGCAACATAACACTATGCCCAATGCCTGTACCAAAAACTAAATCGTGTAACCAATTCATAATAAAAAAACTTTATTTATCTATGTAACATTTGATCTATAATAGCAAGTGCTGCCATAGCACGAACTACAGCCACTGCTCGTGGGGCAACACAAACATCATGACGTCCTTTGATTTGCAAAGCTACAGCTTTACCCGAATCTGTTGCCGTGCGTTGTGGCTGAGATATTGAGGATACAGGCTTAAAAGCTACTCGAAAATAGATAGACTCACCAGTAGTTATTCCTCCCAACAATCCTCCTGCTCTATTAGTATTGAATTTGATTTTTCCTTTTTTTACCAATATTTCATCATTACTTTCAGAACCTTGTGCTGATGCAGAAGCCATACCAAGTCCATATTCAAAACCTTTAGCTGCAGGTATCGACATCATAGCCGATGCCAATTCGGTCTGCACCTTATTAAACACTGGCTCACCAACACCTGCTCGCACACCTTTGATTTCACAACGCACTGCTCCTCCTATAGTATCACCCTCTTCACGCACTTGATCAAGTAAGTCCAACCAAAGGGCTTCTGTAAAAGTATCAGGACAACGAAGTGGACTTTGTTCTATGTCATTACCATCAGTAACATCAGGAATAAGGATTGGACCTATTTGATCAACGTATGCATTTATCGAAATTCCTTTTTGAGCAAGCCACTGCTCAGCAATTGCACCTGCAACGACTTGAGCTACTGTAGCTCGCGCAGAAGCACGTCCCCCCCCTCGATAATCACGAATTCCATAACGCATATCATACGTATAATCGGCATGTCCAGGACGATAAATATGCTCTAATTCAGCATAATCCTCACTACGAACGTCTTTATTACGAATAATAAAGGCTATCGGAGTGCCAAGCGTCACACCATTATATATACCCGAAAGAAACTCTACATTATCAGCCTCACGTCGTTGAGTCGAACCCACAGTAGTTTGAGGCGAACGCAAAATTACACGATGCTTGATTTCACCAAAATCAAGACGCAATCCAGCAGGACAACCATCAATTACTCCACCAATAGCAGGACCATGACTTTCGCCAAAAGTAGTTAATCTAAATATATGACCAAAAGTATTCATTCAAGTTGAACGTTGAAAGTTTTCTTTATTTCTTGCACCTTGTTCCCTATTCCTCAATGCGGACGCTCGAACTGAGCGTCCCTACTTGCTCCCTATTCCTTATTCCCTATTCCTTAATTAACAGCATCCGCCACCACAACCAGAGCAACCTCCTTCACCACATGAGTCGCATGAGCAACCGCCACCGCAACCATGGTGCATCATTGCATGAAGTTCTTCTTCTGATGGTTGTGTTACGCTGATAATACGTCCTGAGAAATAGAGATCTTCACCTGCTAAGGGGTGGTTAAGGTCAACTTTTACAACTTCGGCTTTCACCTCTACGATTTCAGCATTGATACGATTACCTTCATTGTCAACAAGTGGAACAATTGCTCCTGAGAATACTTTCTCGTCATCAAATTTACCATCAATCATGAAGATATTTTTAGGCAATTCAATAACGTTCTCTTCTTCATATTTTCCGTATGCATCTGCAACAGGAATCATAAATTCAAATTTATCACCTTCACCAAGTCCCTCAAGATTTTCCTCAAATTTAGGCAACATCATACCCATACCATGAAAATACTGAAGTGGTTGTTCTGGAGTTGTCTCCTCCATAAGTTCAAGTTCTCCATTCTCTGTTTTTACAGAAAGTTTGTACTGTAAAATTACAAGTTTGTTTTCTGAAATTTTCATATTTGTAAGATTTTTGGTAGCGGGTAGCGAAATATTAGCTTTACGCTCCGCTCGTTAATAATATTATTATTTTCGTTTATCTAACCAATTTATATTAGCACTACGCCCTGAACGTTTTTCATATTTCAAATCTCTCAACATTGATGCATTAGCTCCAATTGTAACCATAAATGATTTATACAAACCAAAAGGAGAGACGGATGCCGACAACGCCCAACAATGCAAATCCCTATAAATTGATAGCGATGTTTGAGTAATTTTCCAATTTTCAAGATCAACCGAACCTGAAAAGTTCATACGCCATTTTGGTGTTGGTTGAATACTACCACTAAACGTAAGGTTATGTGTATATTTCAATTTATAAGCCGATGTATTAGGATTATAAAACTCTTTTGTCATCTTCTCAACAAAACCAAACGAATAATTGACTGTAAAACTCCATGGAATTTTAAGAGGGGGATAACCACCTCTATCATCCTCTGTATCTTCTTCTTTATTCTCTTCTTTCTCTTTATTGCCAAATATATCATCTATTGGCTCTCCGGTTATCGGATCTCGCTCAACATCGAGTTGTGCATTTGGATTAAGCGGATCTGCCATTGCGTCATCCATCAAATTATCATCTTCCTCTTCTTTCTTCTTTTTCTTCTCTTTTTTCTTAAAAGTGTCATTATTGAACGTATAAGAAAAACTAGTGCGCGTACCCTTAAAATGCATCATCTCACCATTATTCCAATGTAATTGCCCCGTACGTACTATATTACCCTTTTCATTTGGTAAATAACGATAAGGGTCAAACTGACCACTAAGATTAAGCGAAAAACGTTTTGTCAATTTCAAACGAATTGCCACCGATAAATTACTCCAATTCATCGAATCTGCCGCAAAATTATAACCCCAGTTCAACAAAAAATTATCAATCAAACTCACTTTCTTATATGCCAACCCTGTCGAATCACTCTTGTCTTTCACCTTCATCTCTACGTTATTCTGAATACCAAAACTCAATGTCGAAGAAACTCCCCTGCCTGGTACTCCATACATTCCCTGCGAATATGGCGAATAAATAACCTCCTCTTGTGAAATTGGATGTACACTATTCTTATCTACAATTGTTTTTGTATATGTATCATAAAATTTAAATAAATCCGACCCAAAATCAGGATGATAAGAAAAACTCAACGATGGAGTCATGACGTGACGAATACGATCCACATAGTCGCCAAACCACTTGCGAATAGGAGTATAATATCCATACAGTTTAGTCGATAATGACGCACTAGTCGAAAAATCATAAACTCGATAAAAACCGTATATTGTGTCCTGTATCTCTTCTTGTCGTGTTACGTCCCAATCCCGATTTATACGATTAAAATACCATCGTTCATTATAATTTTCACTAATCGAAAAATTAATATACTTAAATAACGTAAACGACGCTGATATTGGTAACGTATGTTTTACTCCATTTTTCCAATCACGAACAAAAGAAGATTTAAAAAGCATATTTTCTTTCGTACGTATACTATTACTTGCTGTCATAGTATAACTAAGACGTATTTTTTCATACCAACGCTCTTTACCTATTGCTTTCTTTCGCTTAAATGGATACACTTGTGACATATTCACACTCAACGTAGGCAAAGTCAACGAAATGGTCGAGTCTTGTGTACGCTGTTCTAGCGAAGCATTAAGAGATACACTCCATGGACTTTCAGGAAATCTTTGAGTATAATTAATTGTCGAACTAGTAATATTTTGAGATAATTCCGCTGGATTATAATAGTTATTAATGTTGCTAGTATTATACCCACTCGTTGAAAAGTTAACTGAAGCCGAAAATGTTGAATACTGACTAGCTTTAGAATCTTGTTGATGACGCCAAGAAACTTTAAAATTTTTTGAACGGCTATAATCCGGCATATTCTTCTCACCACGCACATCTTCACGATACGAAAGATTAAACGAACCACTAAATTTATAGCGCAATCTATATTGACTTGCTAAACTCACCGCCCATGTTCCTTTTGTATAATAATCTCCCAAAATTTCCAAATCAATATAGTCATTTATGGCCCAATAATAACCTCCATTTCTCATAAATAAACCACGCTCCAACTCCTCTCCAAACTGAGGCATTATAATACCTGATGCATATTTTTTTGTCATTGGAAAAAATCCAAACGGAACCGCTAACGGCAGTGGCACATCTGCCAATACCATATAAGCTGGTCCAGCTGCCAAATGACTTCCTGGTTGTAATTTTGCTTTAGTCAATTGAAGATAAAAATGCGGATGATCATGGTTATCACAAGTTGTATATTTACCACCTTTCATAAAGAAACTCTGATCTTCAAACATTTTAGTTTCATTAGCAATAATATACCCCTCATCTTGTTGTGTTACAACTCTACGTACAAAAGCTTTCTTTGTCTTAAAATTATAACTCATATACTTAGATGAATACGACTGACTACCATCATTAAACACAGGATCTCCTATAGGATTGCCAACCGAATCAACCGTACCAATCGCATATATTGTCGAACTATCCAACTTAAAACGAATATACTCAGCCTCCAACTCTATAGGTTTCGCCTGCATATATTTCACCTTACCATCACCATACAAATATCCCGTTCCGTCCATCAAAAACACAATAGAATCTCGCGCTTGATACTGAACTTCGGCATCCAACATCTCTTTCTTCGGTTCCGCCACAGAATCCGAAACAATGGAATCAATTGGCTCCTCAAGCGAATCTATAGGCAAAATAACAGAATCAATCTGAGCTGTAGTATCC
>JAZOMI010000148.1:0-23715 GCA_045653825.1 Candidatus Aphodosoma sp.
AGGGTCGATTGTAGGGAATACGCGCTCAACTGTAGCAGCAAACACTTGGTCTTTGCCATAGATTTCTGAACGAAGGTCGAGTTTCATGCCTGCTTTCACCATAGGGAAGAAGCGTTCAGGAACTGCGATTTCGGCTTTAAGCGTTGAGATTTGAGTGAGCACCAAAATTGGTTGACCACCGTAAAGCTCACCATCTTCGTAGTTTTTAGCAGCGATAACACCATCGAAAGGAGCTTTTACGTATGTATTTTTCTCCAAGAATTCGATATTTTCGGCAGTTTGGTCGTAAGAAAGTTTCAATTGGTCGTAGGCTTGTTGTGTTGCGCTACCAGTTTTCAAAAGAGCTTCAATGCGAGCCAATTCAACACCAAGATTAGCGTATGTAAGTTTTGCTGTTTTATATTGCAATTCGTCCATACGTACGAGATTAGCTCCAGCTGCAACTTTTGAGCCCTCTTCTACGTAGATATGTTCGATTTTACCTGTTACTGAAGGAGCAACATTTTGAGTTTCATAACCTTGAAGAGTTGCACTAAGCACTACTTCACGAGTGATAGTTGTAGTTGTCATTTGTTGTGTCTTCACTTTCTCAATACGAGTTTCAGACACAATAGCATCTTCTGCTTTCTCTTTTGAGCCGCAAGATGCAAATGTTGTCAATACTGCCAAAGCAATAGCAGCAATAGAATAGAACTTTTTCATTGTATTTATTTTTTTACTTATTATTTTCTATGAATTAATACATTATTTATTGAGCAATTTTTTGAGTTCGATTTGTGCATTTACGAGATTAAGAATTGCTTGTACATAATCGCTTTGGGCAGTAAGAAGTGTCATACTTGCATTTGTAAGTTCGAGTGATGAAGCATGGCCATACTCAAATTTGTTAGATGTACTTTCATACACACGTTGCGATACGTCGATGTTAAGTTTTTGAGTGTCGAAATCTTCGTATGCAGTAGAAAGATTATAACGTAATTGTTTGTGTTGTACCATCAAACCATCGCGAGCATCAGCCAATGAATTTTCAGCTGCTTGACGAGCCAATTTCTTTTCGGTGATAGCGGCAGCACGTTTACCGCTCGACCACAATGGGATAGAGAGTTGCAAACCTATGACACCCATCGATTGTTCCATAGCAGCCTCGCCCGAGAAGTATTTGTTAGGCGCAGTATATTGATAGAATGCGCTAAGAGTTGGCACATAAGCCATACCAGCCATAATCACATTTTGCTTAGCCATTTTCACGTTTTGCTCAGCCAATTGGTAACCATAATTGTTTGACAAGTTGAAATCAGAAGACAAGAGATTCAATGCTTCTTCGACATTCAACACATTATCAAGTTCGTCGGTCAACACCAATTTCACATCAGCACCAGCAGCCAATTGCAAAGCTAAAGCATTGTAGATCATCTCGAGTGAACGTTTTGTAGAGTTGATTGCGCTACGCATACTAGCCACTTGCACTTTGATTTGGTCGGCAGCAGTTTGTTCAGCCACACCAGCTTTAACCGAGTTTTCAGTGATTTCATAAAGTTTCTCCAAGTCGACCATTGTTTTATCCAAAAGGCCGACAGTTTTTTCCATTGCAAGAGCAGTAATATAGTATGTTTCAACGTTAGCAACAACGTCAAGTTCGCTATTACGTTTATTGATGTCTTGCATTTCGATGGCAGTATTGTTGATAAGGGCACCCATAATCAACTGACCATTAACAGCAATAGAAGCCGTAACACCTAATGAACCTGCCAAGTTTTCAATTTCGCGATTCATCATCATACCTTCACCCATTGAAAATTTCATAGATCCATCAGTATAATTCAAACCGAGCGACATATCGGCTTGAGGCAACATAGATGCAATAGTTTGCCAACGTGTAGCATATGCCTGACGCACAGTAAGGTCAGCATTTTGCAAAGTACGATTGTGCTCGATGGCATAATCGCGAGCTTCAGCCAACGACAAACGTAACTCTTTACCTGAATTCTCTTGAGCCATTAAATTAATGCATAATGCACAATGCATAATGCATAATAAAATCAACGATAATTTCTTCATAATTTTTTATTTATATTTTTTATTTTATTTTTCCAAAACTGTGCATTGATAATAATTCAGTCCCTCTTCATTACATAATATATGTACTAAAATATCAAGTATATAATCAACTCTTTGAGCTGTATTCATCGACAAATTCATCAACTCTTTCAATGTATCAGGCACCATATTCGAAATCAAAATTGCAGTAGCCTCTACATTCAAATCCTTTCGATACATACCTTGTAAAATTCCTTTCTGCAACATCTGTGCCGTATATGTCTGGTCAACCTCTTTCATCTTTATTAAATGAGTATGCCATAACTCAGGATAAAATTTCTCTAAATCGTAGCCAAAAGCAAGATGTTTTTCAATTGAACGTCCACGTAACTTTTTGAAATTCTGCACCAACATATCAAGCACATTACACTCTTGTTCCATCACAGCACGATAATCTTTCTCTTTTTTTTGCAAAATAGCATCAAGTAATTCAACTACCAATTCATCTTTTTGTTTAAATACAGTATAAAAAGTCTTTTTCGAGATATGCAAATCATTGCAAATATCATCGATACTCACACTCCTGATGCCGAACTTAAAAAACAATTCGCCTGCAGTTTTTAATATTTTTGCTCTTAAATCAGTACACATATTTTTCAGAGTGCAAATTTACAACATATTTTTCAACTAACCTTAACAGAAAGTGTTATTTTATCTTAAAAATAACGTTAAAAAAATATAAACATCTGAATAATACGATATTATAGAAAACTCAAATAAACATAATAGTTTCCAAGTCCCTGCTTTTCAAAGGCAAAAACATACTTTTTACCCTCAAAAAACCTTAAATTTACTAAATTATAAAAACATGCTGTACAACATAAAATCATAAAATTCTATTTTTTTACATTTTTTTATAAAAAAACTTGCATAACCCACGAGAAAAATGTAACTTTGCATGTCGGACATTGTACAATATACAATTAGCCGTAATAATTCGAGATATTTAATTTTAATCACTAATCTCAATATGAATCCGCTACCATTTCAAGTATTTTCTTGCTCTGCCAGTCGCTATTTTGCGGAAAAAATTTGCGCTTCTCTTGGCTGTGAATTAGGCAAAAGCACTTACACTCGCTTTTCTGATGGCGAGTTTGGTATTTCTTACGACGAAACTATTCGTGGTCGTTACGTATTTATCGTACAATCTACATTTCCATCTGCCGACAACTTGATGGAACTCCTTCTTATGATTGATGCAGCAAAACGTGCTTCTGCTGGTAAAATCATCGCTGTAATGCCTTATTTCGGTTGGGCTCGTCAAGACCGTAAAGATAAACCACGTGTTGCTATCGGTGCAAAACTCGTTGCTGATATGCTCCACGTTGCAGGTGTTGACCGCATCGTGACAATGGACCTTCACGCAGACCAAATCCAAGGTTTCTTCGATATTCCTGTTGATCACCTTTATGCTTCTACTGTGTACGTTCCATTCATTAAGAGCCTAAATATCGACAATCTCGTAATTGCTTCTCCTGATATCGGTGGTTCAAAACGTGCTCATACTTATGCTAAACACCTTGATGTGCCACTCGTACTTTGTCACAAAACACGTGAAAAAGCTAACGTAGTAAGCAATATGAGTATCATTGGTGATGTAAAAGACAAAAATATTCTTATCGTTGACGACATGGCCGACACAGCAGGTACACTCTGCAAAGCTGCTGACCTCATGATGGACAATGGAGCACGCTCAGTTCGCGCTATGGTTACTCACCCTGTTATGTCAGGTAAAGCTATTGAAAACGTGATGAATTCAAAAATGACAGAACTCATTTTCACAGATTCAATTCCTTTTGATCAAACTAAATGCCCTAAAGTACGCGTGATTTCTGTTGCTGATATGTTTGCTGAAACTATCATGCAAGTCTATAATCACGAGTCAATATCTGCTAAATATCTTTTATAATAGATAAAGGGCTGTGTTACACATAACACAGCCCTTATTTTAATTCCACTCCTACATAATATATGGATTTAAAAACATTAGGACGCAATATTCGTCTCACACGTCAATCTCAAGGTTTAACACAAGAAGTAGTGGCCATGGATCTTGGTTGCTCTCTTAACACTTATACCAAATTCGAGCGTGGAGAGACAAACATTCCCTTCACTCGTTTAACCCAAATTGCAAAATATTTCAATGTAAATGTTGCTGAACTTGTACGAGAGTCTGGAGAGCCTGATATTCGCAATATAGCTGCTGAAATTCTCGATATCAAACGAGATATACAAGCAATTAAAAATCTTTTAGAGCGCTAAGTAAGTATGAAAAAATATGGTTTCCCTCTTTACGCTGCAGGTTATATCATTGTTATTATTGCTGTAATTGGATTTATTTTCAATCCAATCGTTTCTTTGCATATATATATTCCATATATTTTTTCTATAGGAGCCACTTTCTCTATCATCGGACGCCTACTTACCCTTCCTCAATCCGACAACTTTCGTGTTCGCCGCCTTAATAATATGCTCGCCGTCAGTGCTGTATTAGTCTTAATATCTGCATATCTTATATTTAAGAATGAGAATATTGCTATACTCACCCTTTTTATATCTGCTTTTATTGACATATTCACTTCTTTCAGATATCCAAAAGAAAACTAATCCTCACTCTATTCTTTATCCAAATAGTGTTCTAAACGCTTCTTCTACTTTGTTGACGCCGATTATTTCTATTCCCAAATTCTTTTGAGGGAGTTGTTGGCGGTTGAATTCGGGGATTATTATTCGCTTAAAGCCTAATTTTGCGGCTTCGGCTACTCGTTGTTCGATGCGATTCACAGGACGGATTTCTCCACTCAAACCTACCTCTCCTGTCATACATACACTTGAATCAATTGCAATATCCAAGTTGCTTGACAAAACAGCTGCTATCACCGCCAAGTCAATAGCTGGGTCGTTTACTCGCAAACCGCCTGCAATGTTGAGAAAAACATCTTTTTGAGGGAGTTTGAATCCCGCACGTTTCTCTAATACAGCCAACAACATATTCATACGCCGAATGTCGAAACCAGTTGCAGAGCGTTGTGGCACTCCGTATGCCGATGTACTAACAAGGGCTTGTACTTCAATGAGGAACGGACGCACACCCTCTATCATTGCCGAAATGGCTACTCCACTCAACCCCTCGTTGTTTTTACTCAATAGTAATTCGCTTGGATTCACTACTTCACGCAATCCGCTACCTTGCATTTCGTAGATAGCAAGTTCGTCGGTGCTACCGAAACGGTTTTTGTGAGCTCGCAATATACGGTACATATAATGTCGGTCGCCTTCGAATTGCAACACCGTATCTACTATGTGTTCCAATATTTTAGGACCCGCAATGCTACCTTCTTTTGTGATATGTCCAATCATAAAGACAGGGATACCGCTCTCTTTAGCAAATTTGAGCAATGCCCCAGAGCACTCGCGCACCTGCGTAATTGAACCTGCACTCTGCTCGGCAATTTCGGTAACTATAGTTTGAATTGAATCGACAATCAAGAGGTCTGGCTCTACAGTTTTTACATGCGTAAATATCTCTTCAAGACGTGTTTCACTAACGATATAGCATTCACTATCCATCACCCCTACGCGCTCAGCTCGCATTTTGAGTTGATTCACGCTCTCCTCGCCACTGGCATAAAGTATTTTCTTACCCTTCATTTTCAACGCCACTTGTAGTACGAGAGTAGATTTACCAATACCCGGTTCGCCTCCGATAAGCACAAGACTACCTTTGACCAATCCGCCACCCAACACACGATTCAATTCGCCATTCATAGTGTCGAGACGAGGTTCTGCTTTCACGTCTATTTCAGTTACTTTTCGAGGCTTAGCTGTACCACGTAATTCCTCGTAACCATGCTTTATGCGTGATGCAGGTTCAGGTTTTATAGTCTGTTCGACAAACGTGTTCCACTCTCCGCAGGCTGGACATTTGCCATACGCCTTCGGATAATCGGCTCCACACGCTGTACATACATATACTTTTTTATCTTTCGCCATAATTTATTTTAAAAGACAGAAGAACATAAAAACACAAATTATTATATTTCTTTAAACGTAATTATCATAAATTAGTCATAAACTATTTTTTAATTAATGGATAATTAATGGTAATTTGCGTTAAAAAAATTCTGTCCTTATGTTCTTCTGTCTTCTGGTCTAATTAGTCAATCATTTCAAAGCCACAGTAAGGAACGAGGGCTTTAGGGATGCGGATACCTTCGGCAGTTTGGTGATTTTCAAGCAATGCTGCCACGATGCGAGGCAATGCCAATGCCGAACCATTCAATGTGTGGCAAAGTCCAGTTTTACCTTCGGCTGTTTTATAACGACATTTGAGACGATTTGCTTGATAACTTTCGAAGTTAGAAACAGAGCTAACCTCTAACCAACGTTGTTGTGCTGCAGAATATACCTCAAAGTCGAATGTGATTGATGATGTGAAGCTCATATCACCACCGCAAAGACGAAGAATACGATATGGAAGTTCGAGTTTCTTAACCAAATTCTCTACGTGAGCAATCATTTCGTCAAGGCTTTCGTATGAGTGTTCAGGTTTGTCGATACGCACGATTTCCACTTTGTTGAATTGGTGCAAACGGTTGAGTCCGCGCACATCTTTGCCATACGAACCAGCTTCGCGACGGAAACAAGCCGAGTAAGCACACATCTTTTGTGGCAATTCTTTCTCGCTCAATATCACATCACGGAAAATATTTGTTACAGGCACTTCGGCTGTAGGAATCAAATAGAGATTATCGGCTGTTGCGTGATACATTTGACCTTCTTTGTCAGGTAATTGACCTGTACCATAACCACTTGCTTCGTTCACCACGTATGGAGGCTCGACTTCGAGATAGCCAGCTTCACGCGCTTCGTCGAGGAAAAAGTTAATCAACGCACGTTGAAGGCGAGCACCTTTACCTTTGTAGATAGGGAAACCAGCACCTGCGATTTTTACACCCATTTCGAAGTCGATAAGGTCGTATTTTTTAGCCAATTCCCAGTGAGGAAGTGGTTCAAAGCCTTCGAATACAGGGTTTTCGCCACCATGACGCTCCACTACGTTATCTTCAGCAGTGCGACCTTCAGGCACTGTATCATTAGGTACGTTAGGAATTTGCAACAAGAGGTTACGCACTTCATTTTCAGCTGTTTCCATTGCAGCTTTCAATTCAGCACTTTTTTCTTTGAGTTTAGCAACTTCTGCCTTAGCTGCCTCAGCTTCAGCTTTTTTGCCCTCTTTCATCAAACCACCAATGCTTTTTGCGTACTGATTCATTTGAGCTTGCATTGCGTCAAACTCTTGTTGAGCTGTACGACGACGAGCATCTGCTGCAATTACGTTATCAATCATCTCTGCCGCAGCGGCAAAATGTTTTTTCTCCAAACGACGAACCACATCATTGCGGTTCTCCAAAATCATTTTTAGTGTTAACATACTATTAAAGTTGAAAGTTGAGAGTTGAAAGTTGAAAGTTTCCTCTCAAAAACAATTCTCATCATTTATTATTTTATTTTACTATTTATTTTTTTCATTTCTTTCCTTGCCTCCCTATTCCTTATTCCCTACTCCTCACTCTAAACAAGGTATTCCTTCTGAATATTCCCCATCGCACCCCAAAGGCTACTTGCGGCATTAGGATTAAGTTCTTCCATCCGCTTTAGTATCTCACGCACTTGTGGGCGATTGCTAACCTGCTCGTGAGGACAATTTTTTATCTGTTTACGATATTCATGCGCTTCAGCTACCGCTTCTATCTCAGCCTCACGCACCAATGCCAACGGACGAATAATCGTCATATCGAATTTCGCCATTTTCAGCATAGGTGGCATCGTGGCGTATGCCCCTTGAAATATCTGATTCATCAATAGCGTTTCCAATATATCATCTTTGTGATGTCCGAGAGCCAATTTCGTACAACCGTATTCCTCTGCCGCTTTGAATAGTGTTTTACGTCTATTCCATGCGCACAAAAAACAAGGACCTCGACCATCTTTCGTATCTTCATCAAAACGAGTAGTTTTATGCACAAACTTCACGCCTCGCGACTCACAAAACTCTCGCAAATACTCAATATCCGATTGATACGGAACATTCTCCACACTCACATGACATGCCAATACCTCGATTCTTGGTTTGAATATCTTTTGTCGTGCAGCCAATACTTCAACCAATGCCAACGAATCCTTTCCACCCGACAAACCAATCATTATGCGGTCGCCATCCATAAGCATCGCATAATCTTTCATTGCCTTATTCGCCATTCGTTGTACTCGCTGCATACAAGTTGAGAGTTGAAAGTTGAAAATTAAAAATTGTGCATTATGAATTGTGAATTGTGCATTAAAGAAGATCCGGACGAAGACGTTCTGTGCGTTCGAGAGCCACTTCGTGTTCCCACTCTGCAATTTTGCGCTCATTTCCGCTCAATAGTATTTCAGGCACTTTCATACCACGATACTCCGCAGGACGAGTATATACAGGCGGTGCCAATAAATTGTCTTGAAACGAATCAGACAATGCCGATTGCTCATCGCCTATCGCACCGGGTATCAATCTCACAATTGCATCCGATATAATTGCAGCAGCCATTTCACCACCAGTCAACACATAATCACCTATAGATATTTCTTTAGTAATCAGAGCTTCACGCACACGGTGGTCAACACCTTTATAGTGTCCACAAAGTATAATAATATTCTCTTTCATACTGAGCTGATTGGCCATAGGTTGACAAAACTGTTCACCATCAGGCGCAGTGAAAATCACCTCATCATACTCGCGTTCCGATTTCAATTTCTCGATACAACGAAATATCGGGTCGCACTGCAACACCATACCTGCACCAAAACCAAATGCATAATCATCCACACGACGACGCACATCGGTAGAATAATCACGCAAATTATGCACTACAATTTCCACTAGTCCTTTTTCTTGTGCACGCTTTAATATTGAGCATGTTAATGGCCCTTGCATCATTTCAGGTACCACTGTTATTATATCTATTCTCATTTTTTTAATCCACAAAATTTCAACTTACAAAGTTAATAAAAAAATCAGAAATCATAATTGTTTATAAAAAAAATATCAAAATATCCTATCAATATACTCTTATCAACTTACATCAAAAAATAATTAAGTAATCCAAAAATACAATTTATTAAATGAAATTCAAATAATTAGAAGAATTTTAATAAAAAAAACAACATTTTTAACTTTTATTCAACAATTTTTTATTACCTTTGTAGTCGAAAATGTTTTATAACAATTTTACTAACTAAAATATTTATAATCTATGAAAAAGTTATTATTAACTATTGCACTTGTAGTATGTGCATTTATTTATGTTGACGCGCAACCACGCGCTATCGGTGCTAACCTCGGCTATGGCGCAAGTTTTTCTTACCAACACAATCTTGGCGAAGCTAACTTCCTTGATGTAAACGTTGACCTTCCTTTTTTTGCTGGTATTGGTGCTACAGTTACTTATGATTGGGTTGACCCATTCAATGCTCCTGTACCTTGGAATGAAAAAGGTTCTTGGAACTGGTATCTTGGTGTTGGTGCTGCTGGTGGTATGTATGGCCTTTTCGGTCCTGGTCTAAATGGTGCATACGTTGGTGTAGCAGGTCACGTTGGTATTGCTTACGACTTCTGGTTCCCTCTCCAACTTTCTCTTGACTATCGTCCAAACATCGGTGTTGGTTTCTGGGAAAATGGAGTTGGTTTCAACGGTGGTGGTCTTTATAGCGGTATTTCTCTTGGTGTTCGCTACAGATTCTAATTTGATTGGAAATAAAATAAAAATGGTTGATTTCGATTGAAATCAACCATTTTTTTATTTTATTTTTGACGAGGGAATAATAGAATTGGAGTACCGTGAAATTCCCATGTTTCACGCAATTTGTTTTCAAGGAAACGCATATAAGGTTGTTTGATATATTGTGGCAAATTGGCAAAGAATACGAATGTTGGCACTTGTGTATCAGGCAACTGTGATACGTATTTAATCTTGATGTATTTGCCTTTATATGCTGGTGGCGGGTAGTTTTCAATAAGAGGCAAAAAGAATTCGTTGAGTTTCGCTGTTGAAATCTTACGTTTTTTGTTTTCATATACCTCAATAGCAGTTTCTACTACCTTATAGATACGTTGTTTTGTCAATGCCGATGTGAAGATAATTGGGAAATCAGTAAACGGAGCCAAACGCTCGCGGATTGCGTCTTCGTAACGTTTGATATCTTTTGGAGTTTTGCTCTCAATCAAGTCCCATTTATTCACACAGACCACCAAGCCTTTACGGTTTTTTTGGATAAGTGAGAAGATATTAAGGTCTTGACTCTCAATGCCGCGAGTAGCATCAATCATAAGGATGCAGACATCGGAGTTTTCGATAGCACGAATAGCGCGGATAACTGAGTAATACTCAATATCTTCGTTGACTTTTGCTTTCTTACGAATACCTGCTGTATCGACAAGATAAAAGTCGTGACCAAATTTGTTGTAACGAGCATAAATAGAGTCGCGAGTAGTGCCTGCGATGTCAGTCACGATATGGCGATCTTCGCCAATGAAAGCATTGATAATAGATGATTTACCAGCATTAGGACGACCAACTACGGCAAAACGTGGAAGTTCTTCAAGTTGTTCGTTAGTATCAGGTTTGAGGAATTCTAATAGACGATCGAGTAATTCGCCTGAACCTAAACCGTTCACGGCCGACATAATATAAGGGTCGCCAAGACCAAGACCGTAGAACTCAGCGGCTTGATATTGAAGGTCGAAAGTATCGACTTTATTTGCTACAAGGATTACAGGTTTCTTTGCGGAACGAAGGATTTGTGCCACATGCAAATCGAGGTCGGTAATGCCACTCAATACATCAACAACAAACATGATGACATCAGCCTCTTCGATTGCGATAGCTACCTGACGATTGATTTCTTCTTCGAAAATATCTTCAGAATTTACAACCCAACCACCTGTATCGACAACAGAAAAATCGCGACCACACCATTCACAAAGTCCGTATTGGCGGTCACGAGTTGTACCTGCCTCATCGTTTACGATTGCACGACGAGACTTAGTTAAACGATTGAAAAGTGTAGATTTACCCACATTTGGGCGACCTACAATAGCAACTAAATTACTCATTATAAATAAAATACTTTATGGTTACCGCAGTCTTCACAGACTCTCCGTCACTCCCATTATTCATCATCAGAGCGGAAAGGCAACCGAGGTTAATAATTCGGTTGCAAAGTTACAAAAAAATCTGCAATTATTCAAAATAAAAAAAATGCAATATATTTGATTATCCCATAAATAATATGTATCTTTGCAAGTTGATTGGATTTTTATACTTTTATGAAGAAAATTATTATTACTATCGTTTTTGCTGTAATGTGCCTTATGTGGATTAGTTTAGTTGCAGAGAATGCAATTAAATTGACTTGGCCTGATGATTTCAAAAATGCGAATCAATATGATGGTAAATTAGTAGAACTTAATCAAACTCTGTACGTTACGAATATTTATGATTGGAATAAAAAAGGTGAAATCACATTATCGAGCAAACGATTGATGTCGCCAACCGAAGTGGCACTACCGGGGTCGGCAGAATATAGAACTATTGTGGCAGAGAACAATTCAGATCAATTGATTTTAAACGATGGATCGGACAAACAGTACCCAAACCCTCGTCCTTGGACTGGCGACAAGAATTATATCCGCACAGGAGCTTACTCAAACCGCATAGTCGGCGTGTTCACAATAGAGGAATACGGATATACAATCACACCGACTGAAACTCCTTTGTTTGAAGACAATGAACGTCCTACAATGCCAACCGAATTGGGCGACTACAACATAAAAGTGTGTGGTTTCAACCTAAGATACTACCTCGGAGACGATTGGGGAGGAGAAATGGGACCAAAAACAAAAGAAGAAGCTGAACGTCAACACAATAAAATAGTAAGGGCACTATTGGCAATAGATGCCGATGTGTATGGTTTAGTAGAAGTTCAACAAGGACAAGATGCATTACAGAAATTGGCAGATGCGCTGAATGCCATTGATTCTGAGGCAGAATATGCCTATATAAACGATGGTACACAAAAAAATGGCACATACACCAAATCTTGTTATCTGTATAAAAGTAGCCGTGTGAAGCCTTTGCGCCAATTGCAATCGAACGACACTGGCGTAAAAAATCGCAAAAAGGCTCAGGGATTTCAAATGAAATCGAATGGAGAAAAATTTGTGATGATGATTAACCACTTCAAAGCCAAAAGTGGTAAAGGCTCAGGCGATAATGCCGACTCGGGCGATGGACAAAGCACTTACAATGGCGACCGTGTGCGTGAGGCTACAGCTATAGTGACATTTGCAAAGTCGTGCGCTACATATTTCGGCGATAATGATGTGATTGTGATGGGCGACTTGAACGCATACTCGATGGAAGACCCAATACGCATATTTACTGACGCAGGATACACTAACCTTATCAAAAAGTATGATGCAAATGGTTATTCTTACTCGTATCGTGGCACAGTGGGTTGTCTTGACCATGCTTTAGCCAATGAGGCTATAGAAGCGCAAGTAACTGGGTGCGAAGTATTTCATATAAACACCGACGAATCTACCGTATTCGCTTACGACGGATATAGTTACGAAAATAATATGTATCGCTCATCAGACCACGACCCTGTGGTAGTTGGATTGCGACTCGGAATTGGAACATCTGTAGATGATACTGAAACTGATGATAGTAGAATTATTTATGGCGGAGAAGGAATTATCGGCATTGCCGCTGCAAAAGATAACGAAATGAGAATCTACTCATTGACAGGACAATTAGTGTATAACGATGTAATTGACTCAAATGATTTTGTAGTTTCGACATCAGAACTCGGTCTGAAAAATGGTATCTATATAGTGAAATTGACTGACGGCGAAAGTTGTGCGATAGAAAAACTTAAAATAACAGAATAAAAAACTATTCCCTACTCCCTAAAAAAAAATGAACCCTTACGATATAATAGAAAAATATTACACACCAGGAAGTGATTTGTATAACATACTCGTCAAACACTCGGAAGCAGTAAGAAACAAAGCATTAACTTTGGCACGCAAACACCCAGAATTGAATCTCGACCTCAATTTTATTGCCGAAGCAGCTATGCTCCACGACATTGGCATATTAGAGACCGACGCTCCGGGCATAAAATGTTTTGGCACACACCGATACATCGAACATGGATATTTAGGAGCAGAAATAGTACGCCAAGAAGGCTACCCACGGCACGCTTTGGTATGCGAACGCCACACAGGCACAGGTTTGAGATTGACAGATATTATTGCGCGCGAATTGCCAGTACCGCATAGGGAATTGTGCCCAGTGACATTAGAAGAACAATTGATTTGCTATGCCGACAAGTTCTTCTCAAAAACACGCCTTGACTCAGAAGATTCGTATGAACGAGTAGAGAAAAAGATGCAGAAGTGGGGAGAGGAATCGGTAAAACAACTACGCCACTGGGCAGAAATATTTGAATGACACCTTACACCTTATAATATTATGAACCAAACACTAAGATACATATTACTAAAGCCACTATCAATGCTATATGGCTTTGGTGTTAGTCTACGAAACAAATTATATGATTTAGGAATATACCAAAGTAACAAAAGCGATATACCAACCATTGCGGTGGGCAATATTACGGTTGGCGGTACAGGCAAAACACCTCATGCCGAATATCTTTTATCGTATCTATCACACAAAATAAACACAGCTTACTTGAGCCGTGGATATAACCGTTTAACAACTGGATTCCGACTCGCCGATGAACATAGCAATGCCTCTACAATAGGCGATGAAGCATACCAAATCAAACAAAAATTCCCAAACGTCACTATAGCCGTTGACGGCAACCGCCACAATGCACTTCGCAAACTACGCAATTCGAAGAATCCTCCTAAAGTAGTTGTACTCGATGACGCCTATCAACACCGATCTCTTCTCCCTGATTTGAATATTTTGCTCATCGATTTCAATCGTTTGACATACCAAGATTCGATGTTACCACTCGGTGAATTACGCGAGCCAAGCGACAACACCGACCGTGCAGACATCATAATTTTCACCAAATGTCCACATACAATTATGCGAGTAGACACGCTCTCTACTCGCACACAAATCAAACCATTCCCATACCAAACACTCTACTACACTACCCTCTCATACGAAGAACCAAAAGGATTATTTACCAACAAGAAATTAGACCTACGAGGCAAAGAAATCATACTCCTAACTGGCATTGCACAACCTCAACACCTACACAAACATTTAAAGAAATACGCAAGCCTAATAACTGCACTAAAATATCCTGATCACCACAAATTTACGTCTCACGACATAAAAGAATTAGCTAAAATTTTCGAGAAACTAAACTCTAAAAATCGAGCTATAATCACAACCGAAAAAGATGCTGCACGATTGATGTCGATGACTCTCCCTAAAAACATCAAAAACAACATATACACAATAAGCATAAAAGTAGAATTTTTGTTCAACGGGAAACAAACATTCGATGCACAAATCGACAAATTCTTGCACAATCAGAATCTGACTTAACAATCAAACTCAATATTGTCAAAAATAATAAATTAAATATCTAATACCAAAAGACATGAAATCTCTAAAATTAATTATTTCATCAATTGCGCTATTATGCGCTTCAACATTAATAGCCAATGTGGCTATCACTAATAATGAAGGTATCAATCTCTACTATGAGTTCAATAACGAATTGAAATTAGCTACACTCATAGCATCTAAAGGTGAAACATACCAAGGCAATGTAAACATACCCGAACAGGTCGTACATGAAGGAATTACATATGATGTAGCAGCTATCGCAAACGAAGCATTCAAAGATTGCAAAAACTTAAATGAAGTATCAATCCCTCGCACTATAACTAAAATTGGAGGACATGCGTTCAAAGGATGCGATAATTTACGTACTGTAAATTATAATGCTAACAATTGTGTATCTGCTGCAAATGTTAAAGGAAAATCAATATTTTCAGCTTTTGAGGACTGCAAGGGAATTACAAGTGTAAATTTTGGCGGTGATGTAGTAAACATTCCAGAATACCTCTTTTGGGGATGCTCTGGTATCACCGAAATTACTATTCCTGAAAATGTACAACAAGTGGGAGGTGCTGCATTTATAGATTGTGGTGCATTAAGCAAAATCACAATAAATGCTATTCGCTGTATTCGCATGTCATCAGAAAATAATCGTCCTGCATTTATAGGAGCTCCAATCACGACTGTAGAATTTGGCCCGATGGCTACAACTATTCCCGACTATGCATTTTTTGGTTGCAAAACACTTACTTCAATAACTATACCAGAAAATATTACAGCTATTGGAGGTGGAGCATTTCAAAATTGTCCTAAACTAACCACCGTCATTTTCAATGCACGCAATTGTTCTGTGGCTCATACTATTCTCGGGGATAATATAACTCCTGCATTCAATAACCCTGCTATCTCTCGAGTAGAATTTGGACCATTAGTAACAAATATTCCTAATTATATTTTCTGGGGTTGTAAAGGGTTAACCGATGTTGTTTTTGGCGAAAATATAGAAACAATTGGACAATCGGCATTCTTTGGTTGTTCGGCACTCAATAATATTACAATTCCTGAAGGTATAACAGAAATTGGAGGTCGAGCTTTTGGCGATTGTAGTTCGTTAAATACAATCACATTCAATGCACTCAATTGCGTAAATATGGTTACAATGGAAAATAATGTACCGATGCCTGCATTCGAGAATAAATCACTCAGTGCAGTAAATTTTGGTAACAAAGTGGAAATTATACCAGACTATGCATTTTCAAATTGCCCTAATTTGAAAACTTTCACAATACCTGCATCTGTACGTCATATTGGTTATAAATCTTTCTATGGTTGCAAATCATTACAATCAGTAACTATTCCTGACGGAGTAACATCAATTGGGGGATTAGCATTTGCCGAATGCAATAATTTGACAGATGTTACATTTAATGCTCGTCGTTGCACTGGAGCATCTAAAATTGAAGGAACCCAAACATTCTCGGCTTTCCACAATGCCAAATCAATCAAAAATGCAACAATTGGCACTGAAGTAGAAAATATTCCAGATTATTTATTTGCAGGTTGCTCAAACCTTACAACTATCAATATTCCTCAAAACGTAAAAACTATTGGCAACAACGCTTTTATAAATTGTACTAACCTCACAACATTGACATTCAATGCTGAACATTGCGAAGAAACTCGTGCTTTCAATGGCTCAGCAGTAGTGAACCTTATAATTGGAGAAGGTGTGAAATCAATACCTAATTTTACTTTCGCCAATTGTGTGCGTTTAAATGATTTCTCACTGCCTACATCACTAGAAAATATCGGTAAATATGCCTTTATTGGTTGTGCCAACATAAAAAAAATCACTTTACCAGAAAAACTTAAAACTATCGAAGGTGGTGCGTTCGAAGATTGTGGCAACTTACGTGAAATATATTTCAATGCTATTGACTGCAAAGCTATTGTCGAATATGCAGATACAGTAGGATTTACTCCTATCTTTCACAACACTAGCATCCGCAAAGTAATACTAGGCGATAAAGTTAAAACCATACCTGACTATATGTTCTACCAATGCTACGATCTTGAAGAAGTTACCACCAACAAAGAACTCAAAACTATTGGTAAATTTGCTTTCTATCAAGCTCGTATGCTCAAATATATCTATTTACCTGAAACTTTAGAAACCATTGGCGGAGCTTCATTCGGTGAATGTGAATTACTTGCTACTGTAGATTTTAACGCAATCAACTGCACATCGGCATCTACTATCGAAGGCGATAGCGTACTCTACCCTTTCATCGGCGACAATAGTATTGAAACTATTTATATAGGGAAAAAGGTTACTTCGCTACCAGAAGGTATATTCTATAACTGCCAATATATCGCTGAAATTACAATTACAAAAAATATAACATCGCTCGGAGGCCTTGCATTCGGCAACTGTCCGATGCTTTCGGTTGTCTATTTCGATGCAACCGAATGTCCTAATGCCCATAGCACTATTAAAGGACAAAATTATGGCCCATTCGAAGGTTGCAACGAACTTATAGAAGCAAGTATTAGTGCCAAAATCAAAGTTTTACCAGACTATCTATTCTCAGGGTGCGCTAGTCTAAAAAAAATAGAATTACCAGAAAAAATTAATCGCATCGGAAATTATGCTTTTCGCGGTTGTCTCTCTCTAAAAAAAATCACTATTCCTGAAACTGTAGAAACTATCGGTGAAGGTGCATTTATGGGTTCTGGTCTTACTTCAATCTCACTCCACGAATTTATTTCAGAAATCGGTGAAGGTGCATTAGACAATTGCAAATCATTAACTTCTATCCGCCTCAAAAAGAAAAACCAATACTATGTAATGGTTGGTGCCGACCTATATACTGCTGATAAATCTACCCTAGTTGCAAAACCTGGAGGAAGATAAAAATAATACCCTCCCTAAAAAATACTTAACCATAAAAAGCATCGTTTCTTTGAGATGAAACGATGCTTTTTTCTTGTATAATTCAAGTATTTATTGTAACTTTGCAAGATAATATATCTTAACATATTTTATACTCCCCAAAATGTACAATATAATCAAAAAAATAACATCAATAGGATATTTACCTCGTTGGATAATCCTAATTACCGATGTAATACTATGCATATTTGCATATACTATTGCATATCAATTATCTCACCATTTTTACTATTTCCAATATCCTGACATTAAACTTTATAAATTAGATAATTTTTTAATAACATTACTTTCCCAAATATTTTGGTTTTGGGTGTTTAAAACCTATGCAGGGATTATTCGATATTCAACCTTCGTTGATATAACAAAATTGTTATATTCAATATTTGCCACTTTAATTACACTATTTGGTATCCACTACCTTTCTATTTCCATTGTTGGAGAAGGCATCTTTCTAAGATTAGGTATTATTTTATATTGCGTTTTTGCCTTTTTATTGTTACTATTTTTACGAATTGTAGTAAAAACTGTATATGACATATTCATTGTTAGTTCAGGACGAACAATATCTGTAGTTATCTATGGAACTAAATCCGCAGGTATTTCAATCGCAAAAATGATTCGTTCAGAAACAACATCACGTTATCGTGTTGTTGGTTTTGTGGACGATAGTCGCCATCAAGACAAACAAATTTTTGGATTACCTATATACTCTACACGAAATAGTAATTTAATTTCTACACTAGAGAAGAAAAATGTTAAAGCGATAGTTGTTTCTCCACTTAAACTTAATGAAACAGACTTATCTCCAAATTTAAATATATTTGTAAATGCAGGTTTACAATTGTTAATGATTCCACAACTCACCGGATATAAAGAAGGAGATGAAATGGAAGAATTTAATATAGAACGTAACTTACGTAACATACAAATTGAAGATTTACTTGGTCGCTCTCCAATTGAAATGGATAAAACACCTATTAAGAAAATGATTTCAAATAAGGTTGTGTTAATTACTGGAGCAGCTGGATCAATTGGTAGCGAAATTGTACGTCAATTATCAACCTTCAAACCAAGAAAATTAATTTTACTTGATAATGCAGAAACTCCATTACATAACATTAAATTAGAGTTAACAGAAAAATTTTGTAACATTGAGTATGCTTTTATTATTGCGGATGTGCGCATGCGAGACAAGATAGAGGCTATTTTCGAAGATATGCGTCCGAATGTAGTATTTCATGCCGCAGCATATAAGCATGTGCCTTTGATGGAAGATAATCCATCAGAATGTGTTACGGCAAATGTAAAAGGCACTTGTAATGTAGCAGACATGGCTGCTAAGTATGGCACAGAATCATTTGTCATGGTGTCAACTGACAAGGCTGTAAATCCAACAAATGTTATGGGTTGTTCGAAGCGTGTGGCTGAAATATATATACAAAGTTTAGCTAAAAAATTAGCATGTCAACAAGGTAAGACAACAAGATTTATTACTACTCGTTTTGGTAATGTGTTAGGATCTAATGGTTCGGTTATTCCTCTTTTCCGCCAACAAATCGAAAAAGGAGGTCCTGTTACAGTTACACATCCTGATATTATACGCTATTTTATGACTATACCAGAAGCATGCCAGTTGGTACTTGAGGCAGGAACGATAGGTAATGGCGGTGAAATATTTATTTTTGATATGGGCTTGCCTGTAAAAATTGCCGACTTAGCAAAAAAAATGATACGATTATCAGGTTTAGAACCTGGAGTTGATATTCAAATTGAATATACCGGCTTACGCCCTGGAGAAAAATTGTATGAAGAGTTGCTAAATGATGAAGAATTGGTAAAACCTACTTCACACGACAAAATAATGATTGCAAATGTGCGCGAATATGATTATGATGAAATATTGCCTAAATATGATAAATTATTTGAATATGCCAAAGCGAATCAAGATTACCTTGTTGTGCGCACGATGAAAGAGATGGTACCTGAATATAAGTCACAAAATTCGATATATCAACAAATCGATTCGGAATTTAGAAATGTCAGTCGCTGATATTGGGAAAAAAGATTTTATTTGGGCATTGCTTGCTACGTTTTTTAAGATAGGAGCAGGTGTCTTGTTATTTCCTTTTGTGTTACGAATGTTACCTGCTGAATCGGTTGGTATTTGGACTATATTTACCACAATTACGCAATTAACCTTTATATTCGATTTTGGATTTAATACTTCTTTTGCCAGAAATGTATCGTATGTGTTTAGTGGCGTTGAAAAATTAAAAAAGGAGGGATTTGATGTTGTCAATACAACTTACAATAATCAAATTAACTATGGATTATTGAAAGGTACAATACAAGCTATGCGATATTTTTATTCACGAATGGCTATTGTATTGTTTATATTGTTTACTATAGTCGGTACATTTTATATTTATAATCTATGTCTCGATTATGAAGGTGATGTGTGTGAAGTTTATGTTGCATGGGGAATTTTGGTTTTAATAAATTCTTATAATTTATATACATTGTATTATGAAGCGTTGTTGAATGGAAGAGGGTTAATAAAAAGAGTTCATCAAATTATATTGATTGGAAACATAGTATATATTGCATTTGCTATATTGTTAATTTTATCTGGAGGTGGACTAGTCGCAATAGTTGCATCGCAAGCAATATCAGTATTGCTAGTACGTTATTTAAGCAAACGGGCTTTTTATACAAATGAGATAATTGAAGGTTTAAATGTTACCGACAATGCTAATTATAAGGAAATTTTATCTGCAATTACACCAAATGCTGTGAAAGTTGGATTAACCTCATTGGGTGGATTTATTATAAATAAATCAAGTATGTTTATTGGGTCGTTGTATGTGTCGTTAGAACTTATGGCATCGTATGGTATTACATTACAACTATTAGTTGTAATTGGAATGTTAGCTGGTATAGTTACTCGTGTATATATGCCAAAAATCTTTCAGTGGAGAGTTGAGGAGCGTTTGGATTTAGTAAAGAAAAAATTTTACTTATCGAGTATCGTGATGTTGTTCGTATTTGTTTTATCGGGTATTGTGATTGTTTTATGGGGAGATGGAATATTGAGTGTATTAAAAAGCAATACAATGTTATTACCAACTGGATTATTAATATTAATTTTTTTACAACACTATTTAGAATATAATCATGCAAATGCCGCTCAATATCTATTATCACGCAACGAAGTGCCGTTTTTTAAGGCATCATTAATATCGGCAGGTGGTGTGTTGATTTTGTTGGGCATATTTGTTGTGTGGTTAAATATGGGAGTATTGGGAATGATTTTGGCGCCAATGATAGTTCAAGCGTTGTATCAAAATTGGAAATGGCCATTGGAGGTAGTGAAGGAGTTAAGGTGTAAGAAGTAAGGAACAGGGAACAAGAAAAATTAATAACTAATAACTAGTAACTTGTAACTAATATGAAAGGAATTGTGCTTGCAGGTGGTAGTGGTACACGTTTGTATCCTATTACAAAAGGTATTTCAAAACAATTAATGCCGATTTATGATAAACCAATGGTTTATTATCCTATTTCAGTGTTAATGTTAGCAGGAATTAGAGAAATTCTTATTATTTCAACTCCCCATGATTTACCTGGATTTAAACGTTTACTTGGCGATGGTTCGGACTATGGTGTTCGCTTTGAATATGCAGAACAACCAAGTCCCGATGGTTTAGCTCAGGCATTCACTATTGGAGCTGATTTTATAGGGAATGATACTGCATGCCTTGTGCTTGGTGATAATATTTTTCATGGAGCAGGATTTACTGGTATGTTGAAAGAGGCAGTTCGTACGGCAGAGGAAGAGCAAAAGGCTACCGTCTTTGGTTATTGGGTTAACGATCCGGAACGTTATGGTGTAGCTGAATTTGATGATGCGGGTAATTGTTTATCTATAGAAGAGAAACCCGTTAATCCAAAATCAAATTATGCAGTGGTAGGTTTGTATTTTTATCCAAATAAGGTGGTGGAAATAGCGAAACATATAAAACCATCAGCTCGCGGAGAGTATGAAATTACAACAGTTAATCAAAAATTTTTGGCGGATGGAGAATTGAAAGTTCAAACTTTAGGTCGTGGATTTGCATGGCTTGATACAGGTACACATGATTCTCTTTCGGAGGCATCTACCTACATAGAGGTATTGGAAAAGCGTCAAGGACTTAAAATAGCTTGTCTTGAAGCTATTGCATATCGTCAGGGTTGGATTGATGAAGAACGTATGCGTCAATTGGCACAACCAATGATTAAAAATCAATATGGTCAGTATCTTTTGAAAGTTATTGATGAGATAAAAAACACAGGTAAGCCTAATTTAAAATGAAAACAATACTTGTAACAGGGGCAAATGGTCAGCTTGGTAACGAGATGCGTATTGTTGCCAAAAATAGTGGTGATAATTATATCTTTACCGATGTTAATCAAGTTGAAGGTGTAGAAACAACGTATCTTGATATAACCGATTTGGATGCAGTGCGTCAATGTGTGGTTGCTAATAAGGTTGATGTTATAGTCAATTGTGCAGCTTATACAAATGTAGATGCAGCAGAGACCAATGAAGAATTGGCTGAAAAATTGAATGCCGAAGCACCCGAAAATCTTGCGAAAGCAATGAAAGAGGTTGGTGGGTTGCTTATTCAGACTTCAACTGATTATGTGTTTGGTAAAGAGCCATATAATGTACCATGTAGAGAAGAGCAACAAGGTACACCTACAGGCGTATATGGTATGACCAAGTTGCATGGCGAACAACGAATACAAGCCGTAGGTTGTGATTATGTGATTATTCGTACTGCATGGTTATATTCCGAATTTGGTAAAAACTTCTGTAAGACAATGATGAATCTTACGGCAACAAAGCCACAATTGAAAGTTGTATTTGACCAAGTTGGCACACCGACCTACGCCTACGATTTAGCAAAAGCAATTGAAGTAGTGATAGCAAAATTTGATGGTAGTCAAGTAGGTGTTTATCATTATTCAAATGAAGGCGTTTGTTCGTGGTATGATTTCTCTAAGATGATAGCAGAGTATAATGGTACAACGGATTGTGATATTCAGCCATGTCATAGTGACGAATTTCCAAGTCCAGTGAAACGCCCATCGTATTCAGTGCTTGACAAAACAAAAATAAAAGAAATATTTGATGTAGAAGTCCCATATTGGACAGATTCACTAAGAAAATGTATTAATAATCTCGTGTCTCGTGTCTAATATCTAAAAATCTAAAATATGAAACGCAATATAGTAATAACAGGAGGAGCAGGTTTTATAGGTTCACACGTAGTACGTTTGTTTGTAAACAAATATCCAGAGTATAATATCATTAATGTAGATAAACTCACATACGCAGGTAATCTTGCTAATCTCAAAGATATAGAAGATCGTCCAAATTATAAATTTGTGAGAATGGATATTTGTGATTTTGAGGCATTTTATCAATTGATGCAAGATGAGCATGTAGATGGAATTATCCATTTGGCTGCAGAAAGTCATGTGGACCGCAGTATAAAAGATCCGTTTACATTTGCGCGTACCAATGTGATGGGTACATTGTCGCTTCTTCAAGCTGCAAAACTATATTGGGAGGCACAACCAGAGAAGTATGAAGGCAAACGTTTTTATCATATTTCTACAGATGAGGTTTATGGTGCATTAGAAATGAATCGTCCAGAGGGAATAGAGCCTCCATTCAAAACTGTGGCATCTTCAGAAGGACATAAAGCGTATGGTGATGATTTCTTCTATGAAACAACAAAATATAATCCACACTCACCATATTCAGCATCAAAAGCATCATCGGACCACTTTGTGCGTGCATTTCATGATACATATGGCATGCCAACAATTGTAACAAATTGTTCGAATAATTATGGACCATATCAATTTCCAGAAAAATTGATACCATTGTTTATTAATAATATTCGTCATCGTAAACCACTTCCTGTATATGGTAAGGGTGAAAATGTGCGTGATTGG
>JAZOMI010000149.1:0-24506 GCA_045653825.1 Candidatus Aphodosoma sp.
GCGTCAACTTCGTCGATGTGAGGATAAGCGAAGAATACAGGTTCAACGTTAGCATTGTTGATGCGGACGTGTTTCATACGGTCTTCTTCTTTATCGCGACGAGTAAGCTCGTGTTTTTTGATTTTGCCAGTCATATAGTCATCAACGTAAGCACCTACGCAAAGACCATATTGAGTTTTGCCGTTCATTGTTTGAGCGTAAACATAGTAGCACTCTTTTTTATCTTGAACGAGCCAGCCACGATCTTGCCAAAGTTGGAAGTTTTCGGCAGCTTTGTCGTACACTTTAGGTTCGTGTTCATCAGTACCTACAGGGAAGTTGATTTCAGGTTTGATGATGTAGTAGAGAGATTTTTCGTTGCCTTCAGCTTCTTTGCGAGCTTCGTCAGAGTTGAGAACGTCGTAAGGACGTGATGCTACTTGTTCAACAAGATTTTTTGGAGGGCGTACGCCCTTGAAAGGTTTGATAATAGCCATAATTTAGTGTTTAATTACTAGTTATTAGTTACTAGTGGTTAGTATTAGTGATTAGTTTGATATATCGGATAAGAATTTGATGCGTACGAGGCGTACTTCCTCTTCTGAGTAGTCGTCTTCACCGAGTTCGCGGAGGGCGGTTTCAACGTCGTCGGATTCTGATTCGTTTTTGAAGTAGTCGAATATTTCGTCGATGACTTCTTGATCCATAACTTCTTCGAGGAAGTAGTCAATGTTGAGTTTTGTGCCTGAATATACGATGGCATCGATTTCGCTAAGTAGGTCGAAGAAGTCCATGCCTTTTGATTCGGCGAGGTCATCGAGGGCTACTTTGCGGTCGATGGCTTGTATGATTTCGATTTTGAGTTTTGATTTGTTGGCAATGGTGCGCACACGAAGGTCTTCTGGGCGTTCGATGTCGTTGTCGCGTACGTGCTTGCGAATAAGGTCAACAAAGATTTGAGCATACCTCTTCTCTATTTTACCCGAGCCTACACCTGGAATATTTTGTAGTTCTTCGAGGTTGATAGGGTAGGTAGTAGCCATAGCTTCAAGCGATGGGTCTTGGAAGATGACGTATGGAGGAAGATTTTCTTCTTTGGCAATTTTTTTGCGGAGGTCTTTGAGGAGACCGAAGAGTGCTGGGTCAACGGCACATGATCCGCTTGACATTTGAGGAGTTTCTTCTTGTTCTTCGCTAAAGTCGTTGTCTTTGCTGACTTTGAATGATGAAGGTTTGGCTAAGAATTTCTTGCCGGCAGGAGTTACTTTGAGGACTCCGTAGTTTTCTATTTCCTTCTCGATGTATTTGTTAATCATTGCCTGACGGATTACGGCAGGTAAAATTTCTTTTTCTTCGTCGGAAGTAGAGTCGAAGAGTTCGAGTTCGGTAAGGTTGTATGCTTTGACGTCGGCACTTTCGCGACCGGTGAGGACGTCAATTATTACCTCGGTTTTGAATTTTTCTTTAGTAGCGAGAATCGCTTCGATTACAGCGCATAAAAGGTCTTGAGCTTCCACTTTTTTCTTAGGGTTTAAACAGTTATCACAATTACCGCAGTTTTCATCGGCATAACTTTCTCCGAAATAGTTGAGAAGTAAGCGACGACGGCACATTGTAGATTCGGCGTATGCTGCGGTTTCGGCAATTAGTTGTTTGCCAATTTCTTGTTCGCTGACAGGTTTGTCTTGTACGAACTTTTCGAGTTTTTGTAGGTCTTTCTGGTTATAGAAAGCTATACATCTGCCTTCGCCTCCATCGCGTCCCGCGCGACCGGTTTCTTGGTAGTAGCCTTCGAGAGATTTTGGTATGTCGTAATGGATTACATATCGTACGTCGGGTTTATCGATTCCCATGCCGAATGCTATTGTAGCAACGATAATATCGACTTCTTCCATGAGGAATTTGTCTTGGTTTTCGCTACGTATGGCACTGTCCATACCTGCATGATATGCTAATGCTGATATGTCGTTAAGACGTAGGGTTTCGGCAAGGTCTTCGACTTTTTTACGGCTGAGACAATATATAATACCTGATTTACCAGGGTTGTTTTTGATGAATTTGATGATATCTTTTTCTACGTTGTCAGTTTTTGGGCGGACTTCGTAGTATAGATTTTGACGGTTGAATGATGAACGGAATGTTGTGGCATCGGACATTCCGAGTGTTTTTTGTATGTCGAGTTGCACTTTTGGAGTAGCTGTAGCAGTGAGTGCAATGACAGGAGCTTTTCCTATTTTTTCGACGATAGGTTTTATGCGTCGGTATTCAGGGCGAAAGTCGTGACCCCATTCAGAGATACAATGGGCTTCGTCGATGGCATAGAATGATACTTTGTTGTTGCGAAGGAATTCTATGTTTTCGTCTTTGTTGAGAGATTCGGGAGCAACGTATAGTATTTTAGTTTTTCCGTTTCTGATATCTTCTTTTACTTCTTCTATGGCGGCTTTGTTAAGAGATGAATTGAGGAAGTGGGCTATAGAGTCGTCGTTGGCAAAGCGACGCATAGCATCCACTTGGTTTTTCATCAGAGCAATGAGAGGAGAGATGACAACAGCGGTGCCTTCCATAAGGAGCGCAGGTAGTTGATAGCAAAGTGATTTGCCACCACCTGTAGGCATCAGAACGAAAGTATCGTGTCCATCAAGTATGTTTTGAATTATTGCTTCTTGTTGACCTTTGAATTTATCAAATCCAAAATGATCTTTAAGAGCTTTTGTTAATTCGGTTTTATTTGCCATAGTTATAGTTTACTATCGAAATCAAAGACAAATTTATAATGAAATATTGATTTATGCAAAGAAAAAGTGAAGTTTTTTTTAATATTTTTTTATTTTGTTGATTTGTAGAGGTTTTGTGAGGTGAATTTGCTGTTGTTTAATTTATTTTTTTATCTCTTTTTGTGTGTAATGTGTATGTTTAGAATAAAAAATACAAAAAAAGCAATCGAAAAGTATTTTTTTTTTATATTTTTTCGACTGCTATAATATTATTTAGGATTGTGAGTTGTAATCACCCCATCTTTCCAGTCAAATATGCCTTAGTTCGTTCATCTATAGGGTTAGTAAACATCTTTTCTGTCTCATCGTATTCAACTAATTCGCCAAGATACATAAACATCGATTTTGATGATATGCGTCGAGCCTGTCCCATATTGTGCGTCACTATCAGTATAGTTACATCTTTTTTCAATTCTATCAACAACTCTTCTATATGTTTTGTCGCAATAGGGTCAAGGGCTGATGTAGGTTCATCCATCAATAGCACATCAGGTTTCATAGCCAAAGCACGTGCAATGCACAAACGTTGTTGTTGTCCACCCGAAAGGAATGTTCCTTTCTTATTCAAAACATCCTTGACCTCATCCCATAGCGACACGTTATGCAAACAGCGTTCTACAGTCTCCTCTCTATCACTTTTCGACAATTTAATGTCATTCAACTCAAAGCCTGCCAATACGTTATCGTAAATACTCATTGTCGGGAATGGAGTAGGTCGTTGAAATACCATACCCACTTTGCGACGAACTTCTATTGGCTCCATCGAGAGTATGTTTTCACCATTCAGCAATATCTCGCCATCAACGCGAATATTTTGATATAGATTATGCATCAAGTTTACAGCTCGCAATAGTGTTGATTTTCCACAACCCGAAGGCCCCATAATTGCTGTAATACTATTTTTTTCGATAGCAGCCGATACATATTTCACTGCCATCGTTTGCTTGGTATATGACACACAAGTCTTCTTAAATTCAAGTATTGGTTTTATTGATTCCATTTATTTATCAAACTTTTAGCTATAAGGTTTAACATAAGTACAAATAATAGAAGTACAAGCGATGCTCCCCAAATCAATTCTTGCAGATTGGGGTCGTTAAAGAATTCCCAAATCAATAATGGCACTGCCGATATTGGCTTGTCTATCGACCATCTAATCAACGAACAACCTAATGCAGTGAACATCAATGGTGCTGTCTCTCCAATTACTCGCGAAATTGCCAATAATACTCCTGTAAATATTCCTCCAAATGCTGCAGGCAATTGCACTTTTAGCATAACACGAGCTTTATTTCCTCCAAGTGCCAAACCAGCCTCTTTCAACGATGCGGGAAGAATCTTCAAAGTCTCTTCGGTCGAACGCACTATCAATGGCAACATCATGATACATAGTGCCACACTTCCCGCAATAGCCGAATAACCTTTCATTGGTACAACTACCCAAATGTAAGTAATAATTCCAATAATAACAGATGGAGTACCTTGCAACAGATCAGTTAGATAACTAACCACCTGTGCAAATCTATTTTTGCCATTTTCTGCTAAAAAAGCACCACATATAATGCCCACTGGCACCGCAACTACTACTGCCATACCAAGCATAATCATCGTGCCTACAATGCCATTTGCAATACCTCCCGGAATAGGCTCTCCTGCCTCTATTGCTTTCATTGCTCTATAAGCCGTAGGGGTTGGTTCAGTGAAAAACGACCATGTCAATTGGTCATATCCACGCAAAAATACCTCTCCCAATATTGCCAAAAGTGGAACTGCTGTTAATGCAGCCAACAAGCAAATCGACCAAAATGCTATCTTATCTTTTATTAAACGTCTTTTTATCATACTTTTATACTATTCTTGCGCATTTTATCATTATTTTACCTACCATATTTATCACAGCTGTTAACAAAAAGAGTATCAAAGCAATGGCTATCAAAGATGATAGTCGCAACCCATCTGCTTCTCCAAACTGATTAGCTATAATCGATGCCATTGAATTTCCTGTAGAGGTTACTGAGTCAGGGATATTATTGGTATTACCAATCAACATTGTCACAGTCATTGTTTCTCCTAATGCGCGACCAACTGCTAATACGTATGAAGAAAAAATTCCAGATCCAGCAACTGGGAACACTACGTTGCGCATCACTTCAAATCTTGTAGCTCCTAAACTATAAGCCCCCTCTTTCAAATCTGATGGCACCATTTTTATAAATTCGGCACTTAACGATGCTGCGTATGGTACTATCATGATTGCCAATACGAGTGATGCTGTAAGAATACCTGAACCTTGAGGAGAAATATTCAATGCTATAATCAATGGCCGTAAGCTATAAAATCCCCACAATCCATATATTATAGAAGGAATACCTGCCAATAAATCGACCACTGCACTCAACACCGCAGCTACTTTAGTTCCTTTGAAATACTCTCCTACAAACAAAGCGACAGGCAGTGAAAATGGAATACAAAATATGATAGCCAAGAGGGTAGTCATCAACGTACCCGTAATGAATGGCAATGCTCCATACTGCTCATTTCCTTCCGTGTAGCTCCATTCCGACGAAGTCATAAACCGAAAGAACCCAAAATGCTCAAATGCCTCGTATGCGTCAGTGATGAGAGCGTAAATCACGCCCCCGCACACTATTGGTATAATCAATGCCGCAACAAACAATACTATTCTATATAATTTATCGTTCATAGATTATTTCTATTTATTAAAGTATTGCCACTCCGTCGTATGTTACGGTTTTCAAATTAGCCAAACTCAACTCTTTTGCTTTCGCTGGTAGTGGAGCATAATGCACTTCCGATGTAATACTCTGAGCTTCTTCCGAGAGTATATATTTCACAAAATCAAGTGTAGCTATAGCCTGTTCTTTACTGCGTTTCGAGTAGTTTTGTTCTTTATATATAACTATCCAAGTGAATGTCGAGATAGGATAAGCTCCATGTGCATCTGAATTAGTGATAGATGTTCGAGTATCTGCAGGTATCTCACCTGATGCAGCAGCTGATATCGAATTTGCTGTAGGCTCTACAAATTCACCTCTTTGATTTCGAATTTTTGCGTATGCAATCTTCTGAGCAAAAGCATACTCCGAACCTACATAACCAATACTATTTTTTGTCTCTGCAATCACACCAGCTACACCTGGATTGCCTTTAGCCGCTTGTCCCGAATGAAAGTTTACCGATTTACCTCTACCATATTTAGCAGCCCATCTTTCACTTACTTTTGTTAGATAGTCAGTAAACACGAATGTAGTACCCGAACCATCCGAGCGAAACACCGGAATAATTGCCTCTGATGGAAGTATTGCCTCTGGATTTAGTTCCACTATACGCTCATCGTTCCACATATTTATTTCGCCTGCAAATATATCAGCAATAACTTCGCCCGTGAGGTTCAAATCTTTCACACCATCAAGGTTATAAGCCACTACTACAGCTCCCATACATGTAGGAATGTGAATTACAGTATCCATATCCGACATCTCTTTCTCTGTCAAGAAAGCATCACTGCCAGCAAAATCTACTATCTTATCTCGCAAGTTACGCACTCCTCCGCCAGAACCAATACCTCCGTAGGCAACCATATCGCCATTCACTTCGGCAAATTTCTCAAATACTACGTTGTAGAACGGAAGTGGAAATGTAGCACCCGCACCCGACAACTCCTGTGCCTCACGACCATCATTTTTCACACTACCACCACACGATGTCATAATAATAGCTACTACAAATGTCATCATTGACAAAAAAATCTTTTTCATAATTCATTAAAAAATTTTAAATTAATAATTTATATTTAATTTTTTTCTATGTTATTTAATTGTGCATTGTGCATTATGCATTGATTAAAGTACAAAATAACAACTCACATAAGCCATATATTTATTCTCTCCCTCTTTCGGTATAGTCATCCTAAAGTTAGGCGCAACTTTCACATACTTACCCAATTTCATCTGTGCACCTACAATTACAGCATGTTCATCTTTCGCTGCATTCCAACCATTATTCGATGTCAGCATATCCCAACGGGTATAAACATCTACTATCTTATGCGCTTTCACCGAGCCATATACCGAGCATCCCAACTGATTCCTACGTTCTACGTTACCCGAATTCTGCATCATAGCAAACTCTCCGCCTAACGCAAACCTTTTGTTCTTATACCCCACAAATGCAGCATAGTTATACACATTTACCTTCTCTGCCTCTGTCGCATCATTCAATCCACCATAAACTCTAACCGACAGACCTTCAACTGGCACAAAAGTCAACCCCAATCCATATTGAAAACCTAAATCTCCTTGCACTTTTTTATACCCCTCGCCGTTGGTCATAATCGCATCTGCTGACACCCAATCAGCAAATTTATATGCCACCATCAACCCCAAATCTGCACTACTACCAAATTTATATTGGTCCTGGAATGATTTATATATGTATCTATAGCCCCAAAACTTCTCTTGCATATTGAATTGCGTTGTCGAAATCATACCGCCCGCCAATGTCAATCTTTTATGTTTCCAACTCACTTGCGCATTCTTGATATATGCCACATAATGATAGTCATCTACCGAACTAGGCTTTCCAATATCCATAACAGCTTTCAACTCCAAACCTTTTCCCAACGAATACTGATACCCCAAATATGTTCTATCCAACTGAAACCCACATTTTGACACGCCATTCTGCATCGTCATGCTGTAATTAGCAAACACCGAAACAACCGCCTTCCCTTTAGGGCTTGCATTCTCTTGTTCCACCTCTTTTGTCACAACTGTTTTCGTCGTGTCGCTCGCCCAAATCATTGTGCTCATTGCCACCGACAGGGCTACTAAAATAAGTTTTCTCTTTTTCATTTTCATAGAATTTTAAAGATTAATAATTGTTTTTTGTTTTCGAGTGCAAAGGTAGAGCTATATTGTTTCATATTTGTTACAAAAAAATTAAACATCTATTAAGTGTTTTTTCTAAAAATGTTACATTTTTGTTAAATCTCTTTATACGTAAACCAACATTCAAGTTTTTTTTCTAATTTTGCATTATAAATTATGTATAATATGGCAACAGAACGTATTTTAATTGTTGACGACGAAGAGACTCTCTGCGAGGTCTTGAAAATCAATCTCGAAAACGAAGGTTATGATGTTGATACAGCTTTTAGTGCCGAACAGGCTTTGACTTATAATCTAACATCGTATTCGCTTATTATTCTCGATATTATGATGGGTGAAATCAGTGGCATCAAAATGGCTAAAATGCTAAAAGCTGATGTTACAACAGAGAATATTCCTATAATATTCTGCACTGCACGTGATACCGAAGACGACATGGTTATGGGGCTTAATCTTGGAGCCGATGATTACATAATGAAGCCTTATACCATTCGTAACGTCATAGCACGAGTTAAGAGTGTCTTACGGCGCACCTATAACCACAAGACTACACTAAATACAGTAAAGAAGGAAAAAAATAATGAACTCAGAGTAGATGAATTGATTCTTGATTTGGAATTCAAGCGTTGTATTGTTGATGATAAAGAGGTAAAACTCACTAAAAAAGAGTTTGAATTATTGGCATACCTAGTTTCTCATAGAGGCAAAATCTGTTCACGAGAACAACTTCTCAGTAGGGTATGGAGCGACGAAGTTGTCGTCCTCGACCGCACTATCGATGTCAACATCACTCGCCTTCGTCAAAAAATAGGCTCTTATGGCTCATATATTGTAACTCGTTCTGGTTTTGGTTATGGTTTCAGCGACTAAATTATCATATCACAAGCAATTATTTTTTATATTGCTTATATTTTTGTGGACTATTATTCTCTGCTTCATAGGCTTTCAGTATTTGCGTGAAAAGCAATATAAATCTGAGTCTTTGAATGCTCAATTGCAACTATATAACAATCAGTTATTGGCTACGATAGAGAACAATCTATCTTTTGGTGACAGCAATTTCATCACCATCGAGCCTTTCGACAATTTGCGTGTGTCAATAATATCTACTGATGGTATTGTGCTCTATGACAACAAGTTATCTCTCGATTCTCTCGACAATCACATTATGCGTCCTGAAATTGCTAATGCACTAAAAAATGGTTCTGGCTATCATATTAGTCGACAATCTGTTAGTGATGGTCAAAAATATTTCTATTCCGCTACACGAGGACGTGATGTAATTGTCCGTACAGCCATCCCTTATTCTTCTTCGTTGCGTGAATTATTGCGAGCAGAGTGGAGTTTCTTGTCTATAATGATTTCTATTAGTTTAATAGTTAGCGTGATAGCATATTTCATAACACAACGTTTAGGTAAATCAATCGAGAGAATCAATTTCTATGAAGCTGAACAAGAAAAGAATCGACTAAAAAGACAACTCACTAATAACATAAATCATGAACTAAAAACTCCTATTGCCTCTATCCAAGTCTGCCTTGAAACTTTGTTATCGGGCATTAATCTGAGCGAAGAAAAACGACAAGAGCTCATAGAGCGTTGCTATACAAATAATGAACGACTACGCAAACTATTAGCGGACGTATCTCTTATAACTCGTATGGAAGATGGCAGTTCGTTAATAGGAAAGGAAAAGGTGTTGATAAACACTATAATAGAGGAGTTAGAGAGTGAAATGCTTATAATGCCTGAAGAGGAACGATTAACGTTGCACAATAATTTTAATGAGCAAGTAACAATTGAAGGCAATATATCGTTGATAGGCTCAATATTCCAAAATCTCACTGAAAATGCCATTGCCTATTCAAAGGGTAAGAATATCTATATTTCTCTCATTGAAAATACAGAAACTGAATGTAAAATCCGTTTCGAAGATGATGGATGTGGGGTAGAGGAAAAACAGTTAACTCGACTTTTTGAACGCTTTTATCGTGTTGATAAAGGTCGTTCACGCCAATTAGGCGGAACTGGACTTGGACTTGCCATTGTGAAACATGCAGTACAATTCCATGGTGGAACAATCACAGTGTCTAATCGTCCTAACGGAGGTCTCCGATTTGATTTTTCATTGCAAAAGCAACCATAACTTAATCTATATCTCTTCATCTGATAATCCTACATGATTTCTATATTTACCTAGTTTTATTATTATATATTTTTACGAAAAATCTAAGAAAAATTACTAATTGCATAGATTAAATATTTTTCGTAACTTTGCATGTTAATATCTAAAAAATATATTTGTTAATGTTTCGTAAACTATCTTTAATATTTTCGTTCGTTTTGGTTGCGGGATTGGCATTTGGTCAGTTTCGTGGTTTGCCTATGCCTACTGAGAAGAAAGATACTCTGAAACGTGAAATAAAAACTTGGACAGTTGATGATATATATGGTGTGGCGGATACTGTGATAATTGATTCTTTGATTACAAGTTATCAGGATAATCAGCCTATAAATAATTATAGTATAGCTAATTCTTGGAATGGTAATTTAGGTTCGCCTCTCGAGTCGAAGGTATATTTTGATCGTAAGGTAAGTTCTCGAGAAGATATGTTTGAGCGTGCGTATGCACCCTATTTAATAAAGCCATCGGATGTACGTTATTATGATACAAAGCAACCATTTTCACAGATGGTGTATCGTTCGGCGTATCCATTACAAAATGAGGAGGATTATTTTAAGATAATGCTTACGATGAATGCTAATAAGTATGTTAATGTTGGAGGTTTGTGTAATTTAATATATGGCCGAGGACAATATCAGTATCAATCGTCAAATATGTTGAATGGAGGATTTTGGACTACTTATACTGGTAAGCGATATGAGATAGTATCTTCGGTGATGTTTAATTCATTTAAAAATCGTGAAAATGGCGGTATTGCAGATAATAGCTATATACTTAACCCTCAGTATTCAATTCAAGCACGTAATATACCCGTTAATTTACAAAATGCGCAGTCTCAGTATCGTAATTTTAATTACTTTTTTAATCATAGGTATAAGATAGGAAAAGATATAGAACGTCAAGTAAAAATAGATTCATTAGGGGGAGATTCTATATATACCGAATTTGTACCGATAATGACTTTTACGCATACGTTTCATGCAGAGGATGTTGTGCATAAGTATGTTGAAGAGGGGAGTGTAGTTGGATTTTATGATAATAATTATTTTTCGGATTCATACACAAAGGATTCTACAGCATATTGGTCGATAGCGAATACTTTTGCAGTTACATTGGAAGAAAAATTTAATCGTTTAATGCGATTTGGCTTATCGGCATACCTTAAATACGATATTCGTCATTATGGAATGGGTATTAAGAATAGAGAGGATACCTTGCGATTTGATAATTCCTATTCTCATAATGTGATATTAGGTGCTAACTTGTTTAAGCGTGAGGGTAAATGGGTTAAATATGATATAGATGGTTGTATTTATCTTGTTGGACTCCATATCGGTGAGTTTGATATTGATGGACGTTTTGATTTTGATTTCAATGTTGGGCGTGAGCCATTGGCTATTATGGCAGCGGCAGGATTTAGAAATTATTCAGCATACCATCAATATCGCTATTATGAGAGTAACCACTTCCGATGGAGTGATTTAGATTTTGCGAATACGTTGGCGTTAGACATAAAAGGTCGTGTAGGTTTGCCTAAACGTGATATTTCGGTGGGCGTACAGTTTCAAAATCTTACTAACTATGTGTATTTGAATGAGAAATGTTTGCCTACTCAGTATGATGGCAATGTGCAGGTGTTGGCTGTGGATGTATTGGCTAAGTTGCGTGCTTGGCGATTTCATTTGGATGTGCAGGCGGTGTATCAGTTGACAGGCAATCGTGATATTTTGCCTTTGCCTGATGTGGCGTTGTATGGCAATTTCTATTATAAGGATAAGTTCTTTAAGGTATTGACAGTGCAGTTGGGTGCTTCGGTGCGCTATCATACGGCTTATTATGGCAATGTCTATATGCCTGCGTTAGGACAATTCTATTTGCAGAAAGACTTGTTGATAGGTAATTATCCAGAGTTGAATGTATATGCCAATTTTCATTTGAAAACAGTACGATTTTTTGTGCAATATTATCATTTAAACAAGGGGTTGTTTGGTGGAACTAATTATTTGTCGATGCCAAATTATCCGATAAATCCAGGAACGTTTCAGTTTGGTTTAAGTTGGAATTTTTGGGAGTAAATAGTAAAGGGATAAATTATGTTGAAAAGAATAAGACAATATTTTTTTAATAGAGCGGTGAAGAAGATGACAAGGACGTCACATTATCGTTCGTGGGATGCCATTCGCACGATATTGGTGTTATTCGAAAGCGATTTGCAAGAGAAAAATGCTGAGGCTCGTGCATTTGTGAAGGCATTACAAGCGGAGGGAAAGAAAGTAGTGGCATGTTGTTTTGTCGATAAAAAGAAAGCGGATACCGCAACGCTTGATCATTGGGTAGTATTTGACCGTAGTCAAGTGAGTTGGTTAAAATGTCCAAAAGAGGAGTTTATACAACCTTTGAAGGCTCAGTTTGACGTGGTAATAGATTTGACTGAAACCGATTGTTTACCATTAAAATATGTGTTGTTGCAGGCTAAAAGCGATTTCCGTTGTGGCAGGAGTTGTGGCGATAATAGTTTGTACGACTTTGTTATAGAGATGCCTCCGCACCCAGTTGATGCAAAAACGGGTATGCCTCGCACCGACTACAATTTTATCGGCAAATTAGGTGAACAGATTGTACGTTATTTGAAAATGATAAAATGAAACGAATAATATTATTGTGGGTGTTGAGTTGTGCATTGTGCATTAGCATAAATGCGCAGTTGCTGTATGAGATTTCGGGAGGTGGTTTAGAAAAGTCAAGTTACTTATTTGGAACGCATCACATGGTGCTAGTTGAAACAGCTACAAAGATAGAGGGCGTTTTTCGTGCTTTCAATGATTGTAGTGCTGTGATAGGTGAATTTGTCGATGATAATCCAGAAGAAATGCAACGTCAGATACTTGCGGCATCGAAGATGGAAAAGAGTATATTCAAATTGTTGACACCAGAAGAGGAGAGTTTAATTGATTCGGCATTGCAGGCAGAGTTGGGTTTGACATTGGCAAATGTGCAATATATGCGTCCGAATGTGATAGCATTGATATATGAAATGACTGTGCGTGAGCGAGTATTGAAATCGCAAGCGGGAGATATGGCAATGGATTCTTACTTTCAAGTGGCTGGTTCGGAATTGGGTAAGGCAGTGTATGGGTTAGAGACTGTAGATGACCAATTGAAGATGTTGTTACGCTCAATACCTGTCGAACGGCAGGCGGAAATACTTGTAGAGGCTATTCGCAATACGAGTGATATAATTAAAGAAAGCGTAAAATTGGATTCGTTGTATGTGAAAGGCGATTTAGATGGGTTGTATGATATGTTGATTGAAGCGGAAGATATGACTGAGGCAGAGAAATTTTTGCTTGTAGATGAGCGCAATCGTGATTGGTTGCCTAAGATAGAAGAAAAGATAAAACAAGAGGCTTGCTTTATTGCAGTAGGCGCATTGCATTTGCCAGGTAATGACGGATTGATTAGCCTACTTCGTAAAGCAGGGTATAAAGTGAAAGCAGTTAAGTAAAAAGTTGAAATGTGAAATTTGAAATGTGAAAGTTAATACTAAACCAATGGTATTAAGAATTATATTATGAAAAACAGCAACTTTCAACATTCAATTTTCAACTTTCAAATTTAAATATATGAATTTCTCAAATAAATTAGTAGGAATGGGTGTGGCATTGGTTACGCCGTTCAAGGAAGATATGAGTGTGGATTATGAAGCACTCGAAAGATTGGTGGAATTTCAGTTGCGTAATGGTACTGACTATTTAGTGGTGCTTGGTACGACAGGTGAAACTCCTACGCTAAACGATGACGAAAAGCGTCAGATAATTGATACCGTAGTGCGTGTGAATGCAGGTCGCGTGCCTATCGTGTTGGGTATTGGCGGTAATAATACAATGGGTGTAGTGGAACAGATACGTAAAACAGATTTCACTAATATTGATGCTATACTTAGTGTGTCGCCTTACTACAATAAACCATCGCAAGAGGGTTTGTATCAACACTATAAAACTATAGCCGAAAGTACTTATATGCCTATCATTATATATAATGTGCCAGGGCGTACTGGTGCAAATATTTCGGCAGAGACTACGCTACGTTTGGCTCACGATTTCCAAAATATAGTGGCTATTAAAGAGGCATCGGGTAATTTTAAACAAATCGACGATATTATCAAGAATAAGCCTGCGAACTTTATGGTGATTTCGGGCGATGATGGTATCACATTCCCATTGATAACACTTGGTGCTGTGGGAGTTATCTCGGTGGTAGGTAATGCGTTTCCGAAAGAGTTTTCGCGCATGGTGCGTTTGGCATTGAGAGGCGATTTGGAAGGGGCACGTAGAATACACTATAGTTTCGTAGAAATGATTGAGTTGTTGTTTGTGGATGGTAATCCAGCTGGTGTTAAGAGTGTATTATCGTGCATGGGGTTGATAAATAACGTGTTGCGTTTGCCACTTGTGCCAACTAAGACAACAACACGCGAGAAGATACAAAGTGTGTTGAAAACACTTAGTTAAAGTATAGATTACAGATAACAGAGTGCAGATTATAGATGCGTAAAATCCTAATCATAATATTATGTATGTTGAGTCTAATATCAAATGCTCAACTCAATACCGACCGATTGACTTCAATTGGGCGCAATGCGTTGTATTTTGAGGATTATGTGTTGTCGATTCAGTATTTTAATCAGGTGATTAAGGCAAAACCTTATTTGATAGACCCTTATTATTTTCGTGCGATAGCAAAGATTCAGTTGGAAGACTATGTGGGTGCTGAGGCTGATTTGGATATTGTAATAGAGCGTAATCCCTTCATACACATGGCATATTATGCTCGTGGATTTGCTAAAAAGCGTTTAGGTAAGTGGGATGAGGCTATTGCCGATTTCAATAATGCGCTTGTGCATGCTCCTGATAATGCGATTTATATTATCAATAGGATTGAGGCGTATGACGAACAAGAACGCTACGAAGAGGCTCTTTTAGATATAGAATTCCTTATTCGTCGTTCGCCTAAAGCGACAGAATTGCAATTCGAAAAGGGTAGATTGCAACTGATGAATAAAGATACGGTTGGGGCGTTTGGTACGTTTGACCATTTGGTTGAGATAGACAAACATAATCCAGAGGCATGGGGAGCGCGTGCGTTGTTGAATATAATAATGGAGAAGCGAGATGAGGCATTAGATGATTATAATCAGTCGATTAAATTGAAAACTCGCAATCCAAATGCCTATATCAATCGTGGTATTTTAAATTACGAAAAGCATAAATATCGTCAAGCATTGGCAGATTATGATAAGGCAATTGAGTTGGATTCGGCGAATGTTGGGGCATTATTTAATAGAGCATTGTTGCGCAATGAGGTGGGGGATTATCATAGTGCAGTTGATGATTTGGACAAAATACTTAAGCTTGACCCAAAGATGTCGGAGGCATTGTATCAGCGTGCGATAATCAATGCGCATCTTGGTAATAATCGTGAGGCAATAGACGATTTTACGAAAATCATTGAGCGACATCCTAATTTCATACCTGCGCTATATGCTCGCGCTGAAATATATGATAGATTGGGCAATACGAAGAAGGCATTTACCGACCGCGATACTGCATATAAGAGAAAGCAACAGCATACTGCTTCAGAGGATAACCCTGACAGCACCTATATCGACACTTCGGCAAAGATGGCTGTAGATGTGGATGATGAGTCGGTGATTAAGGGTATAGCTCAGTTGTTTGCAACGAATGCCGATGCAGATAATAGCAAAGAGGGTATACGTGGGTATGTGCAAAATCAAGCAGTAGCACTTAATAATCAGCCTAATATAGTGTTGACTTATTATCAGAAACCAAACAACGATTTGCCAATAGAGCGTTATAATCCTGAGTTGTTGCAACAACTGAATGAAGTGAGGGTGTTGCGTGCACCAGCTTATTTGGTTAGCGACGAAATCAAATTGTCGGAAGGTATGATTGCATACCATTTTGCATCGATAGATGAATTGTCGTCGATTATAGCAGGACGTATGAATGAGGCTAATCTTTATCTTGCACGTGCGTATGATTATGCTTTGGTACAGGACTTTAGCAATGCTATTGAAGATTTCTCGAAAGCAATATATATTGACGGACAAAATGCATTGGCATATTTTTCGCGTGCCAATATACGCTATAAGAAATTGGAATTTAGCGTAAATAACGAAAATGCCGAAAATGCAAATACGCAAGACACGTATCGCTACGAGTACGAAATGATTATGCGCGATTACGATAAGGTGATAGAATTGGCACCAGATTTTGCGTTTGTGTGGTATAATCGAGCCAACTTATTGGCGCATCAAAAAGACTATCAAGCAGCGGTGGCAAATTACACCAAAGCCATTGAATTAGAAGAAGATTTTAGCGAAGCCTATTTCAATCGTGCATTGACTTATTTGTTGTTAAATCAACGAGATAAAGCAATAAATGACTTATCGAAAGCAGGAGAATTAGGTATTTATAAAGCATATTCTATTTTAAAGAAAATACAAAATAATTAGGAATGAGGAGTGAGAAATGAGAAATGGATAGACGCAGTTAGTTGTGTTTTTGGTCTTATATCTCGTGTCTCGTATCTAAAAATCTAATAATATAATAATAGTAGGACGGCTTGTCGCTGTAATCCATTGGATTAAAGAGGAAAGTCCGGGCAACATAGAGCACCATACTTCTTAACGGGAAGTGGGCCGTGAGGTTCAAGCTATTGTAACAGAAAATAACCGCCCGCAAGGGTAAGGGTGAAAAGGTGGGGTAAGAGCCCACCGCCAGGGTGGCAACACATCTGGGTCAGTACAACTTATGGGTTGAAAGTTCAAGTAAACCAACGTCATGTTAGGGTTGCCCGCGCGAGTATCGTTGGAGGGTAGAACGATAGAAGGGTCTAGTGATAGGCGCAGTAGATAAAATACAAGCCCTATCCTTTTCAGGATAGCACAAAACCCGGCTTATAGTCCTACTATTATTTTTTTTTATATATATCAATAATCTCCTGTGCATTAGCTTTTAAGGCTTAGCACTAGCGTTTTGCTTACTTTTGCGCAATGACAAAAGTAAGAAAAAAAAAATATGAAACCAAAAAAGACCTTTGGCGAAAGAATTTCGTGGTTGATTGATTTCCTTTTGCATGATATATTTCGTGTAACGGAAAACGAATTGAGCAAAACAATGCGTTTTTTTGTGCGTTTGCTCAAAAAACTAATACTTTCTGTACGTGGATTTATTGAAGATGATTTGATTATTAAGGCATCTGCGTTGACCTATTACACAATGTTGGCTATTGTGCCAATATTCGCCTTGTTTCTTGCTATAGGCAAAGGTTTTGGATTTGCCGAAGCTATCGAGGATTTTGTGAATCGTTTGATTGGCGATAATCCCGAAATTACCAATATAGTAATGGGGTTTGTCAACAATTATCTCGCTCAAACACAAGGTGGTCTGTTCGTAGGATTTGGTATTGGACTTTTATTGTGGGCTGTATTGAATATGTTCCGTCAGATAGAGATTAATTTTAATGATATTTGGAATGTTAAGAAAAACCGCTCGATTGTGCGTCAATTCACAACCTATATAACAATGCTTATCGTTGTGCCTATACTTATTGTGGTTTCGAGTGGATTGAGCGCAAAAGTAGATGCGTATGTCGAAATTATTGCGCAGTCATCCGTTGGTTCGTTTTTGATTCCTATCTATCAATTCCTTGTGCAACTTGCGCCATTTGTTATTTATTGGGTATTGTTTACGCTTATTTTCCTTATTATACCTAACACTAAAGTAAAAATTTCGGATGCAATGTTGGCTGGAGTAGTAACGGGTACAGCTTTTCTTGCTATTCAATTCCTTTATGTCAACGGACAAATTTCGCTTGCGCAATATAATGCCGTATATGGTAGTTTTGCTGCTATTCCGTTATTGCTTTTCTGGTTACAAATATCTTGGCTTATAGTGCTTTATGGTGCAGAATTGTGTTATGTTAGTCAGAATCTTATGAACTTCAGTTTCGAGAGCGATACGAAAAATATCTCTCGCCGTTATAAAGATTACACGCTTTTTGTGGTGTTGAAAATTATTATCAATCGTTTCTGTCAAGCGCAAGAACCAATATCTGCGAATCAAATAGCGGTTGATTATAATATCCCTATTCGCCTTGTGCACGACCACTTGAAATTGTTAGTTGATATAAATATTATATCAGAAATCTATATTGAGCAAAACGCAGAGCGATTCTATCAACCTGCATTAGACGTAAATCTTATTACCGTGCATTTAGTGGTAGATCGCATTAATCGTTTTGGTTCAGAGAATTTTAAGATAACAGATAATGGAGCTTTCAAAGAGATATGGCAAAAACTTGAAACACTTCAAACTTCAATATCGGCTGAAAGTTCTAAAATACTTATTCGTGATTTGTAATATATGAAGAAATTGTTATTACTACTATTAATTGTAAATTGTGTATTATGCACTGTGCATTGTCAAATAGTGCGTTGTGGGGCTGACCGTATCGACCAATATCTTCCATTGTTGCAAGAGAAGCGAGTTGGCATAGTTGCACATAAAGCAAGTTATATTTATACAGGTGTTTTTAAACGAAAAGATGTACGTCGTTATAAATTAAATGGAAACACGCATCTTGTCGATTTTCTTGCAAATCAAAACATAAATATAGAGTGTGTGTTTGCGCCAGAGCATGGATTTCGTGGTACTGCCGATGCCGGCGAGAAGGTGTCGAGTGGAGTAGATGAGCAAACAGGCGTTATGGTGCGTTCGCTTTATGATGGCAATACTGGTCGTCCAAGTGATTCGATTATGGCGTTGTTGGATGTTGTTTTGTTTGACCTTCAAGATGTTGGCTTGCGTTATTATACTTATCTAACTACGATGGTTAAGATGATGGAAGCGTGCTCCAAACACGATGTGCAGATGATTATTCTTGACCGTCCAAATCCTAATGGTCATTATGTAGATGGACCAATTCTTGATATGAAATATCGTACGGCAGTGGGTTATTTACCTGTGCCTGTGGTGCATGGAATGACTCTTGGCGAAATAGCTCACATGGTCAATGGTGAGGGTTGGTTGCCTGATTCTGTGCAGTGTAATATTATTGTGATTACTTGTGAAAATTATACTCATCAAACTCTATATCAGTTGCCTATAGCACCATCGCCTAATCTACCAAATATGCGAAGTGTGTATCTCTATCCTGCAATGTGCTACTTCGAAGCTACGCCTGTTAGTCTTGGACGTGGAACTGACTATCCATTCCAATGCTATGGGCATCCAAATATGTTGGGTTATGATTATAGTTTTACGCCAACATCGCGCTTTGGAGCAAAAACTCCACCGCAACAAGATTTGAAATGTTGGGGCGTTGACCTTAGTTTAGAGCCATCGCTTGATACGATATTTAGTCGTGGTGTTGACCTTACTTATTTGATTGATGCATATAATAATTTGCATCTTGACGACCATTTCTTCCGTCCGTTCTTTGAGAAGTTAATAGGAGTGGATTGGGTGCGTAAAATGATAAAATCAGGAAAAACTGCCGATGAAATATCAGCAAAATGGCAAGCTGATGTAGCGAAATTCCGTCAAAAACGAACTAAATATCTCCTTTATTCAGAGTAAACCCATTTGATATATAAATACTTAATTCAAGTAATAAAAATACTCCTCCAAAAACTTGCATATATTAAATAAATGTCGTACCTTTGCACCTGAATTCAATTAAGAATTAATAATGAATAATTAAAAATTTTAGTTCTATAATCAATTCTTAATTTATAAGTTGGTGCCATAGCTCAGTTGGTAGAGCAAAGGACTGAAAATCCTTGTGTCCCCGGTTCGATTCCTGGTGGCACCACTATTAAAATCAAGCAGTTATCTTTATTGGATAGCTGCTTTTTTTGTTGTTTTATGGTAGATTTTACTAGTTCGTGTTGTCTAAGACAATATTTGGATGTGTAGAACGTTAATGGATTACAGAATGTAAAATTGTTTAACGTTTTATTTTGATTGACTATGAATAGATTATTTAGATTTTTGATTTTAAGTATTCTGATTGGAGTGGGTACTTGTTGTTATGCGAAAAAGTATAAACATGTTTATACTGGAGTTATAGAGAAATTTCAGTATTATGATTTTAACATACATATAAAATATTCTACAAATATGAGAGAATATTTTGTTGATATTGAAGATGTGGAAAATGGTGAAGGATTGATTTTATCGGATGAAATTGATACTATTATTTCTGAAGTGATAAAAGAAATGCAAAGTATGTATACATTACAAGATTGGTCCATTAATTATCCTAATGTTTTTTCTGATTTTGAATGTAGAATTATAGAGAAGGTGAATAATGAATTTTCTAAAATTGATTTTAAACTAATAAAAGTGAAATTTTATTGGGGTTGTAGTTCAAATAATTAAATATTTATGAATATGAAGACTAGCAAAAAGATTTTAATAGGAATACTTGTCGTTATTCTTTTAATTGCAGGAAATGTCTTGTATTGGGTGTTGAGCGATATTCAACAAGAGTGTTATCTCAGAATGAAAAAAGGAGGAAACTTAAATCTATATGAAAAGTGTAGTATGTATTCGATAAATTTGTGTATTTGTGCTTTTGGGTGGCCATTATCGCCAGAAGCTACAATACAGCAAATTTTGTGTACTGTGCCTACTAAGGACACTGTCGTTTTGCATAGTAGATATTTTGCTAGACATGAAAAGATTAAAGGATTAATGAAAAAATATCCTAATGCAACTAAAAATAATCCTGCATTGATAGCTTGGAAAGCAGATTACAACGAATTTAAGTTATGGTCGGCTTATACGTTTAAGAATGGACGTATTGCTTTAGCTCTCAATGGTATGTACCTCTACAAAGAGGATGGTGAATGGGTTATATCTTATATAAAAGAGTTTGTTTTCCCGAAATTACCTGAACCTACAATAATAGGTCCACTTAAATTTCATGAGAGTCTTATTCGATATTTGCAAGATATTGGATGGATGTATGCTCCTAATTTTAAGTGGGTGTTAGAAGTTGAAGAGTAAAACGTAACTAAATAATTATGAAAAGATGGTTTAAATACATAGCTTTAGGAGTGCTAACAATTTTCTTGATAGGACTTTTGATACCTCAAAATTTGCAGATGCCTGTGGATGGTGCTGGTAGTGGGGATTATAATCATAAGACGTTTTGGTACCCTTGGGATGGCAGGGCGAGAGTACATAAGGGTGTGGATATTTTTGCGAAACGAGGGACTAATATTCATTCAGCTACTTGTGGCGTTGTTGTTTCTACTGGATATTTGAGTAGTGGGGGTAATTATGTTACGGTGCTTGGTCCTAAATGGCGAATTTATTATTATGCTCATTTGAATGAAATCAAAGTAAATGAGGGTGATTTCGTTTCGCATAATACGTTGATTGGTACGGTTGGGAATACTGGAAGCGCAGCAAAAACACCATCTCATCTACATTTTACGATATTCACATTTGTGCCTTATCCTTGGCGGATTGATACTTCGACCGATGGATGGAAAAAGATGTTCTATTTGAATCCGATTGACTATCTTAATAAAGTTAAATAATTAATTTTTAATCAATATTTTATGGGCTATTTTATGCTTATAGCATGGTTTGTCGTGCTCATGTGTTTTGTAATTATATCTCTTTTGATATTAGGTATTTTTATGTTAATTTTGGCAAAATTGATGCATAAAGAAAAATTTGCAGATATTGTCACATTCTTTATATTGTGGACAATTTTTCCTTTTATTCTTCCGTTTTAAAGTAGAGAAAAAAGGTCTCATAAACAAACAAATTTATAGTTGGATTTTAGTATTATTGGCTCCTTTCTTTTTATGTTGTTATCTTTTTATGGGATATTTATTTTATGTGAATAGACCAACTGTTTATGAAGATTTATTATTCACTTCTCGACAAGAAATTGCTGCCATAACCGAAATAGATGATTTTCCAGAATTTGAATATACCAAAAATACTACTGATAGAATTATGGGAGAAACCATTGTATATTACGAATTTGTTGATAGTTTGGCTACGAAAAATTTAGATAAGGAAATAGAATTAAAGTTACAAGATAAAGATAATATTTTTTGGCATTATGAAAAATTCTGTACGCGTGGTTGGCATACTTCATATACAAAAGCACCCAAAGGTTTCGAAGATGATACTACAGCATATATGGTTTCTGTAGATGTTTTTCCTAGAGGATTTAGGGTTTATTATAAATTGTGTGGAGCATGGGATTTAGATTACTATTCTAATCCAGATAGTTTGAGTGCTCTTTGCAGTGTCAATTTTCCAGATTATGAAATAATCAATTTGTATTATTATGACGATACAATTGATCCTTGGTGGAATGCAAAATTGAAACTTAAAGAAAAGCCAAGTCAGGCATTTATTCAATCGCTTAAATCTTCAGAAAAATGGACTAAAGAGGATGATGGAGCATATCATTTTTATGCTACCGATAGAGGCGGTGTGGATTTATGGGAAGAGATTATTGTCAATCCCAAAAGTAAATTTGTTGATTTACAGGTGAGTACTCACTAAAATAAAAAACAAATATATGACAAAAAAGTTAATAAAAACGATATTAGTTTTTCTGCTATTTTTGTTTTTTGCGTCGTGGTTTTATCGGATTATAATGTTGATAATGCTGGCTTGTGTGTGGCGTGAGGAAATTAAAAGTTTCAGAACGTGGGGGAATATGGATTGCAAGAATTGCACCTAGATTATTCCCATTGTCATATAATCTATTTTATTGGTGGGGGAGATGACTATATTGCAAGTACGTTGCCAGTGGCTTATCGCAAGTTGAAGGGTAGTGGTGCAAAGACCGATATATTTTGGGATGACAAAGAAACACACTTTGTTATGGTGAATAAAGCAGATGAAATTATAGATTTTTTGAATAGAAATATACGATAAACAAAAGACGTAATCAAAATTTGATTGCGTCTTTTGTTTGTTTTTTGCAGTGTAAATATATCCACATAGAAAAGAACACCTTTTCTATTTAATTTTTGAATTATCAGATTTTTTGGAATAAAATTTGCAAAATTGCGAAATACCACATTCCGAACATTTGGGCGCACGAGCAGTGCAGACGTAGCGACCATGCAAAATAAGCCAATGGTGAGCACGAGACACCAAAACCTTAGGAATATTTCGTATCAAAACTTTTTCTGTCTCTAACGGAGTTTTACTATTATTTGTCAATCCAATCCTATTCGCAACCCTAAACACATGTGTATCTACTGCCATGGTGGGTTGCCCAAAACAAACTGCCGTAATCACATTAGCTGTCTTTCGACCCACACCTGGCAAACTCACTAACTCCTCTGTCGTCGAAGGCACAACACCACCAAATTTCTCTATCAATCCCTGTGCCATACCAACCAAATGACGTGCCTTAGCATTCGGATACGACACCGATTTCACATAATTCAATATATCCTCAACCGACGCCTTAGCCATAGCCTCAGCCGTAGGGTAGGCATCAATGAGAGCAGGTGTAACCATATTAACTCGTTTATCGGTGCATTGTGCGCTGAGAATTACTGCTACAAGTAGTGAAAATTCGTCGCGATATATTAGTTCGGGTTTGTCGTTAGCGTTAGTATCAATGAAATATTGTAGTACGCCGTTATATCGTTCTTTTTGGGTCATAGTTTGTAGTTTTTAGACATGAAGATACATTTTTTATTAGCCCACAAATTTCACGAATTTACACAAATAATATTTGTGAATATTTGTGTTACTTGTGGGAGATTATATTTTAGGATACAAAATTATGAAAAAATGTTGACATTGTAGTTGTATATTTGAAAAATAATTTGTCTTAGTTTATTTAAATTAATGAGATTGGCAAGATTTTTGGATTTAATATGTTAATTACATAATTGATATATTTTTACTTTAAATATTTATTACTATGAAAAAGCTAATGTTTTTATTATTATTTGTTGGTGTTGTCGGAATGACAAGTGCAACGCATGTGCGCAATGTTGTATATGCAACACGATATGATACGCTTGATTTGTATATGACTATTTATGAACCTATTACTCCTAAATCAGATTACGTAATTTTGTATATGCATGGAGGTGCTTTTATATCGGGGAGTCGTAATGATAGCGTTGTGGTAGCTTATTGTAAAGCTATGAGTGAGCGAGGATTTAGGGTTGCTACTATTGATTATCGACTTGGGATGGAGAGTTTTGCATTAAAAGGGATGAAATTTGTAAGAGCCATACAAAATGCTATCTATCAAGCTGTGGAAGATTGTTCGGCAGCTGTAGTTTATTTGATAGAAAATGAGGGTGTAGGTGAAGATAAAGTTATATTAGCAGGGTCGAGTGCTGGAGCAATCATGGCATTACAAACAGATTATATGCATAGTAATGGAAGTTGGTACACAGCTTTATTACCTGATACATTGCGGTTTGCTGGAGTAATAGCATATTCGGGGGCAGTGTTAACAACAGAGGGTTCAGTTGATTATGCGCGTCGCCCTGCACCTACGATGTTGTTTCATGGTACTCAAGATAATATAGTAACATACAATAAGATAAAAATGTTT
>JAZOMI010000150.1:0-3100 GCA_045653825.1 Candidatus Aphodosoma sp.
TCAGGGTCTTTGCCTCTGCCCGAAGGGAATATAGTGAATAGTCGCCAGCGTTTCAAACCTATCGAGGCGAGAAAATCAGCCATTTCATCGAGATATGGGTAGTTGCGAGGGTTGACACATGTCACCACATCAAAGGCGAGAGTAGGCTCGGCAATAGCCAATTTTATGGCACGCACGGCGCATTCAAACGACTTCGGATTGCCACGCATCCAGTTGTGGTCCTCTTCGAATCCGTCGAGACTTATAGTGAGCGAGCGTAGTCCGCTATCCATGAGTGAATTAAATCTCTCAGGGGTCATAAACAATCCGTTCGACACCATACCCCACGGAAAACCACGGCGGTAGAGTTCCAATCCACATTGTTCGAGGTCTTTACGCATCAAAGGCTCGCCACCCGATATGATAATCAACACTTTATTAGGGTTGACGTGGGGAGTGATACTCTCTATCACTTTCAAGAAATCGGCAAAAGGCATATCCTTCAAACCAGCCGTAGCGGTACAATCGCTACCGCAGTGGCGGCATTTGAGGTTGCAACGCAATGTAGATTCCCAAAACAATTGGCGTAGTTCAGGTATTTTTGCCTGATTCGATATATATCGCGACCAAAGATTAAGCGCAAGTTGTTGTTTTATTGATAGTTTACACATAGTGTTCTTTTTTTTAGACATGAAGACAGGAGAACAAGAATTTTCTTTGCCCACAAATCACACAAATTCCACGAATTTATTTGTGATTATTTGTGTGATTTGTGGGAGAATAAAATTTATTCATTGTCATTTTCTTCGTTGTTATTTTGTTTTTTTTCTTCGAGAGTGATGACTAAATCGGTAACTTCGGCAAAGTTATCTTCATATTCAAGAGGTATATTTATTGTGTCTGATTTGAAAGAACCATATTTCATGCCATCAATATCGGTGAATATTAAATTAATTTCTTGGAGAGTATCAGGTTTATTAGTTTCGTAATATATAGAGAAATTGCCTAAATCATCGCAATTTGTTTCTCTAATATATTCCATATCTTTGTTAGTTGCACTTACCCTTATATTTGGAATAGGTGTATTAAGTTTTGTTTCAACTCTACCATGTATGCTAGCACGCATACAATCTGGGTCTGGGATTTCTATTCCATACGCAGGTTTGATTGTCTCACATGCTGCAATACCTAATAAAGGTAGAATAAATGTTATACACCGATTGATTTTGCGTAAGATAGAGCGATTTAACTTTTTCATAACAATATAGTTTTAGATGTTATTATTTGCCCACAAATCACACAAATTTCACTAATTTATTTGTGATTATTTGTGCTATTTGTGGGAGAATAAAATTATTTCTTCTCTTCTTCGAGGGTGATAACTAAATCGGTTACTTTGGCTACACCATTAGGTAAAGATGTAGAATCTTGTTTAAATTCTAAAGGAACCATAACAGTGTCTGTTTTGAACGCACCATATTTATTGCCGTCTATATCTTCGAATATTAAAGCTATTTTTTGGGGTGGACAAAATTGATCGCCATCGTAAAATTTAAAAGAGTTTTCATGAAATTGATATCGTATGTCGAATTCACCTAATTCGTTGCAATGAAATCTAAGAGGGAGTTCCTTATCGTTTTTATTTTCGTTTGTTAAATCGTTTTCTGTTTCAATGTCTATTTGTATAAAAGGAATAGGTCCATTTAGTTTATTTTGGACTCTACCTGAAATTGAGAATTCGGCAAGAGGGAGAGGTGAAGGTGGAGCATAAGCAGGATTGATAGATGGACCACATGATTGTAATCCAGTGAAAGCTGCGATTATTGCGATGATCTTATTGATTATGCAGAAATAGGTTTTCTTAATCTTTTTCATAACAATATATTTTAGATGTTATTATTTGCCCACAAATTTTACAAATTTCACAAATTTATTTGTGATTATTTGTGCTATTTGTGGGAGAATAAAATTATTTCTTCTCTTCTTCGAGGGTGATTACTATGTCATTTACAACGGTAGTGCGATGCCAATTATTGTTTGGAACATCTTTGAATTCAGGTGTGATTAGTATAGAATCTCGTTTGTATGAGCCATTCTCAGTGGAGTCGATGTCTTCGGCTATTAGCCAGAATTCATTTCCTGGGAAGTTGGTGCATTTGATATAGAATGCTCCGTCGGTGGTAGTTGTGTCGGTAGCATGAGGGTTGCCTTCGAATATGTCGTAATTTGGCTCTTTCAAAGATACTTTTATGCCTTTAATACCTTGTTTTTGAGCATTCTCTACACGACCTGAGATTTGATACTCAGCTTGAGGAACACCATATTTGCATGCAATATCGCAAGAGGTTAATGTAGTCAAACCTAATGATGATAATATAAATCCTATGCAATAATTGATTTTGAGTAGGATAGAACGATTTAATTTTTTCATAGGTGTTATATTTTATTGTTTGTACTTTGTATTTTAAAATCGGTAGCCGACGGCGAATCCGAAAACCCGCTCCAGGAAGTAGGGCACTGGGGCAACGCCGAGTTCGAGGTCGCAAAACCAATGGTTTTTGCCGAGCGAGATGCCTAAGTAGCAGAGGTCGAGTGTGGGATATATAGCATCGATTGTGTTGTCGAACATCTGCATTTGTGCGCCTATGCCCACTGAGGCATAGAAACTTGCGTAAGGGGTGTCGTAATAGGTGAAGCGCACGGTAGGCATAAGTGTTAAGCCTACGGCATTGTGGTTTTGGGTGTTCACTACGCTTTCGAGTGGGCAGATAGAGTAGTCGGTTCGTTGCCAGAGCGAAGTGCGAGTGTCGAAGTTTGCACCTACTGCGAGCCAATGGTTGATGCGATAGAGATACTCAACATAGAGGTGGCCAGTGCTGCGGTAGTTGTGCTCGTCGAAGCCTGTTATGCGATAACCCTCTTGTGTGGGAGGGAGTGATAGGTTGTTGTTTGTTGGCGACTCAAGTCCACGCAAGAATAGGTCGTCGGCTATACCGATGCGTATTTGGTGAGGGTTTTCTTTGCGAGTTTCAGCAGTGTCGGGGTATGCTGCGAGGGTGCAAAGAAGTATTATTGTTAGTGAGATTAGTTTTTTCATGGGATTTATTTTTTTAGACAGAAT
>JAZOMI010000151.1:0-6441 GCA_045653825.1 Candidatus Aphodosoma sp.
ACCTCGAACAAGTTGCTCCATTCCAAATCGACAAAGAAGCTTACCTCTCTTCTCACGGCTATGGTTCTACAGGCGGTGTAACTAAAGCTGTTGTTGAGCACCTCGGTGGTCCAGAAGTTAACGCACTCCTTCTCAGCAACCTCAACAAAAAGAACATTGGTCTCCTCCGTGCATACGCTAAATCTGGCAAATGCCCTAACCAATTCATCGAAGTTATGGCTTGCGAAAACGGCTGTATCAGCGGTCCTGTGACTCGCATCGACAAAGCCACTGCTGCTAAAGTCTATACAAAAGAACTCGCACGCATGGCTACCGAAAGAGCAAAAAAATAAATTCGTTTTAACACGATAAAAACAAACCCCGAAAATTTTCGTTATGAAAATTTTCGGGGTTATCTATTATCTGTTATCTGTAATCTGTACTCTGTAATCTAAAAATCAGTGCCAAACACACCGCCACCGAAGCAACCGACAAATACCAAGTATCGCCAGTACCTATCAAATCAAAATCAACTGACATACATCCATTATAAGCCAAAAACGCAGTCACCACAGCTGCCGCATTATTAGTAAAATGCGCTATAATCGGAGCCCACAGCGACCCTGTAAAGTAATACAAATAGCCCAACGCAGCACCTATCAACATGCGAGGGATAAAACCATAAAACTGAAAATGTATTACCGAAAATACAAAAGCCGCTACCCAAATCGCAGTATGATAACTCACGGTCTTACCCAACACTCTCTGCAACCACCCCCTAAACATCATCTCCTCTCCCACAGCAGGCAACAATGCCATCACAAACAAGTTGACAAACATCATACCCACCGACGAAGTATTCAAAAATCGCTCAGTAAGTGCCTTTGCCGACTCCTCCATCTGACGCATCATCTCCTCTACCGATGCCAATAACGAAGGCAATTCCATCCCCTTATTCCACTCTGCCAACATTGATATCGCAGGCAATGCCGCCACAGCAAAAAAGAAAGCAATCAATCCCTGATTCAACGTCAAACCCCTATTAAGCGACATCTGCCTAAAAGGGTTCACTCTCTCTTCCGTAAACCAAATTCCCACAAACGCAGTAACTCCAAACAATACAACAGTCTGCACCCCCTGCATGGTCAACAATCCAGCAGTAGAATTAGCCCACTCTGGAGCCAATAAAGCAAGTGCTCCCATCAGCACAACAAGCCCGATGAAAGCACCAAATATCAATAATAAAGCAATAAGCAATTTTTTCATATCCTATTCCTTACTCCCTACTCCTTACTCCTTAACTACGTCTGGGAGACGAGCAATAATTGTCTCATTACCACGAGTTGCCTCACCTATTTCAACAAATATTTCACTGCCCTCTGGCAAGAACAAATCGACACGCGAACCAAATTTAATAAATCCAAGATGCTCATTGATATTACATTTATGATTTGGAGCAGAATATGTAACAATACGACGAGCCAAAGCTCCAGCAATTTGACGCATAAGGATTTTATGACCATTTTCGTTTTCAATCACCACTGTCGAACGCTCATTTTCATGTGATGATTTAGGCAAGAAAGCAGCCATGTGGCGACCATTATAATGACGCACATAACGCACAATACCCGAGATTGGATACCAGTTAGCATGCACCGAGAATACACTCATAAATATCGACACCTGAATCATCTTCTTACCATCGAAATACTCCCACTCTTCAGTTGGCTCGGTCACCACAATATGACCATCTGCTGGTGCAATCACAAGATTTTCGTCATCAATCTCTACTTCACGAGTCGGATTACGGAAGAAATAAAGAAAGAAAGAAAATGTCAATATCGAAATCACCATACAAATCACGGGCCAAATCCTATTAGGCGACTCAATAAACACAATTACATTGGCTACAACCAATAAAGTCAACAACGAAAAAAGGATAGCATACCCCTCTTTGTGTACTTTTAATCTTCTTTTCATAAATTTTAGATTTTGCTATAATAGTTATAATAAATACAAATAAAATACAACTACAGGTGTAGCGAAAATAAGGCTATCAAAACGGTCAAGCCAACCACCATGACCTGGTATTGCCGAGCCCGAATCTTTCACTCCAATAGTACGTTTAAGCAACGACTCCATCAGGTCGCCCAATGTACCAAACACAACTACTATTTGTGCGAATATCATCCATTGCCACCATGTCAATGCTGGCTCAAGAAATGAAAGACCAAAGCCGGCTACTAAAGCAAACAAATTACCTCCAATAAAACCTTCCCACGATTTCTTAGGCGATATACGTTCAAACAAGCGATGTTTACCAAACAAGCTGCCTGTCAAATATGCAAACGAATCATTCACCCAAATAATCAAAAACAAAGCCAATACAAGCAATGGCCTAAACTGCCCATTAAAAAATACAATCATATTCAACAACGCAAACGGAACTGCTACATAAAGTTGTGTAAATGCAATATTTGTCCACGCCGTGATTGGATTAGATTTAGTGTTCCACAACTGTCCAAGCAATGCCACAACCACACACATTCCATACACAAACCACGCAATAGTGGTCATTCTCTGTGAACAAAATTCTGACATCTGTGCAAATGTCGCCAAAAACAGTAAAGCCGACACACCACCAAGATATGTCGTCTTACCTGTCAACAACTTTGTCAACTCTTGCGTTGCCAACAAACTTATCAGCATAAAAACTATGCCGAAACTATACGGAGTCCAAATAGTAGCACCAATAATAACCGCCACCATAACAGCTCCAGCCAATGTACGTACAACTAAATTCTTAAAATCCACGATATATTAAAGTTGAAAGTTGAGAGTTGAGAATACAATTTTAATCCCGAAGGCAATTGTGCATTGTGCATTATGCATTTTGCATTAACTCATCTGCACGCGAAGCCCATTGACGTTTGCCAAACACTTTTTCCAAATCTTCAGCAAACAACACCTCTTTATCTATCAATATCTGAGCCACTTCATTGTGACCCTCTTTATATTGAAGCAATATTTGTTTTGCTCTCTCATATTGCTCATCTATAATTCTTTGCACCTCACGGTCAATCAACTGTGCTGTCGCCTCCGAATATGGTTTACTAAATCCAAATTCGCTTTGACCTGTAGAATCGTAATACGATATATTTTTCAACTTATCGCTCATACCGAAATAAGTAACCATCGCATACGCACGACGAGTTGCCTGTTCCAAATCTGACAATGCACCTGTATCTAATATGCCAAAGAATATCTCTTCTGCGGCACGACCACCCAACAACGCACATATTTTGTCCAAAATATGTTGTTCTGATGTGAGTTGACGCTCCTCTGGCAAATACCATGCTGCACCCAATGCTTGTCCACGAGGCACAATCGTAACTTTCACCAATGGGTCGGCATACTGCAAATGCCAACTAATTGTAGCATGACCTGCTTCGTGATATGCAATATTTTTCTTCTCTTCGGCAGTGATAATTTTCGATTTTTTCTCCAATCCACCGACAATTCTATCTACTGCATCTAAGAAATCTTGACGACCAACAGCAGTACGTTCTTTACGTGCTGCTATCAATGCCGCCTCGTTACATACATTTGCTATATCTGCACCCGAGAAGCCTGGTGTTTGACGAGCCAAAAACTCTACATCTACCGTATCGTCCAATTTCAATGGTTTCAAGTGCACGTTGAATATCGCTTTACGCTCATGCACATCTGGCAATTCCACCTGTATCTGACGGTCGAAACGTCCTGCACGCAACAACGCCTTATCCAATATCTCTGCACGGTTAGTCGCTGCCAAGATGATTACGCCCGAATTCGAACCAAAACCGTCCATTTCTGTCAATAATTGGTTCAATGTATTCTCGCGTTCATCGTTGCCATTATGGTTCACATTTTTACCACGAGCACGTCCAATAGCATCGATTTCATCGATAAATACGATACATGGTGCTTTTGCTTTTGCTTGTTGGAAAAGGTCACGCACACGCGAAGCTCCCACGCCCACAAACATCTCAACAAAGTCTGAACCCGACATCGAGAAGAATGGCACATCTGCTTCTCCTGCCACTGCTTTTGCAAGCAATGTCTTACCTGTTCCCGGAGGGCCTACAAGCAATGCACCTTTTGGTATTTTACCACCGAGCACTGTATATTTTTTAGGATTTTTCAAGAAGTGCACAATCTCTTCCACCTCTTGTTTTGCACCTTCCAATCCTGCTACATCGGCAAATGTTACCTTGTGTTGAGGGTTGTTTTTATCGAATATCTGTGCTTTCGATTTTCCTACATTAAATACGCCTCCAGGACCGCCACCGCCCATTACTTTGCGATTCATAAACACAAAGAATCCGATGAGCAACAACAATGGCAATACCGAGAACAAGAACATATCGAAATAGTCTTTACCCTCAGTATAGCGCACTTCACCTGTAAACACCTTATCTGCCTTCAACTCATTAAGCAATTTCGAAAACTCATCAATCGAAGGCACAATTGTCTCTACTCTCACAACCTCTTTACCCTCTGCGTCAACCCCTGTAATATCTTTTGCACATTGAGGATTGATTTCAGCAATAGCTCGTTGTTTTGAGATTTCAATAGAGATTTTGCTCACACAACCATTGCGCAATCCGTCTTCCAGTCTCGAATACGCCACATCTCTCGATGCTCCTTTCGGATTCCAAACAGACAACACAATAAAGAATATACCTATCGCTAAGTATATCCAATAGAAATTGAATTTAGGTTTATACCCACCTTTTTGTGGTTTTTTCCCTTCTTGATTTGGTTTGTTTTTTTCTTCTAACATAAATACTCCTCATTATAAATTGCTCTCATATCGCAATTTATATCGTTCTACTTTCTTACTCTAAGACTAAATATTTAAATACTGATGTGGCGTCGAAGACGTCCAATCATGCTTAACCGCTGTGTGACCGACCGAGAGGAGGGAACCTGCGGAAAGCAAATCACTTCAATAATACGTCCCCAGAGGGGGCGAACAAAAACATTATTAATCCAAGTCTGGTATCATTGTGATATTTGCATCTGCCCAAAGGTGCTCAATATCATAAAACTCACGGAATTCTGGTTGGAACACATGCACTATCACATGACCATAATCCATCGCAATCCATTGACAATTTTCATAACCATCTGACGAAAAAGGTTTTTCGCCTGCATGCTCACGCACAAAGTCTTTTGTCGTAGTAGCAATTGTCATCACGTGTGTGCTCGAATCGCCTTCACATATTACAAAATATTGACATGGAGCCTCTAATTTGCTCATATCCACAATCGCAATTTTCTTTGCTTTTTTCTCTTGCATACCCTCAACAATAGTTGAGATAAGTTGTTTTAATTCTGCCATTTATTTTAGACTTTTTAGTAGCGAGTAGCGAGTAACAAGACTCACTCGCTTCGCTCGTTATTATTATTTTAGAATTTTAGTAGCGAGTAGCAACTTCCTCAATTCTCAATTCTCAATTCTCAATTCTCAATTCTCAATTCCCCATTCCTAACTCCTAATTCCTCATTATATCAACATTTGATTAGCTTCCATCCACACCAAATACCTCACCAACTTCCCTATTGCCATTGATATAAAAACAATCCACCACCTGCATCTCAACAATCCTGCCGCCACTGCAATAAAATCCCCCACACCTGGCAAGAACGAAAAAAATGCGAATCCATCGCCATATTTATGTATTTTCTCCTTCCATTTTTCTGCCTTTTCTTGTGGTATTTTCAACCAACGCTCTATCCACTCTATCTTGCCCAAGAAACCCAACAAATAGCAAGTCATACCACCAAGCGTATTACCCACCGTAGCCCAAACCACCAACCATGTCGGGTCATAATCAGCCAACAGCAAACCCGTAAACACCGCCTCACTACTAAAAGGTAATATCGTCGCCGCCAAAAACGCCGCTATCGCAATACCCAAATATCCTAATGACAATAAATCCATAAATTGAAAGTTGAAAGTTGAGAGTTAAACGCTTATGTAGGGACACTCGGCTCGAGTGTCCCACAATTAAAAGAAGAAATTCCTCACTCCTCATTCCTCATTCCTAACTCCTCATTCCACATTTTGACCGCATTAACCGCAATCCCCGTATAAACCACATAAAGCCCTGCAGTCCAATACATCCCCACCATCAAGAACAAACCTATATACACCACATCCACCAGCACCCATATCACCCAGTTATCTATTTTCTTATGTGTCAACAATATTTGTGCCACTACACTCGCAGTTGTCAATATGGCATCAATCATCGGATACTGAGGTTCCTGAATATTCTCTGGCAACAACTGTGCCCCCCACTTCACACCCATCCCCCACAACACTCCAGTCGCCACAATCACCACCCCTACAAGCACACTCTCTTTCATTGTCAACCACATCACTTTCAACTCCTTATCCGTATCCACTTCAGG
>JAZOMI010000152.1:0-3559 GCA_045653825.1 Candidatus Aphodosoma sp.
CTTCGACGAAAATATTCCTCGTATCTTGAAAGAAGGTCAAGGTATCGAAGTGAAAGAGGGTAGCTGGGAAATCCTTCCTGTGTTCCGTATGCTTGAGAAATATGGCAAAATTGCTCACCGCGAAATGTTCAATATCTTCAACATGGGTATCGGTATGGTACTCGCTGTGGATGCAGCTGAAGCTGACAAAGCAATTGAAATCCTCAAATCGCATGGCGAACGTGCTTCTGTTATCGGTCGCGTGACAGACAATGCAGGAGCAGTTGAAATTATCTAAATATAAAAAGACAAGAAGACATTTATTTAGACAGGAAGACAGGAAGATACGAAAAAATCATATCCTCATGTTACTTTTTGCTTCGCTAAAGATGTCTAAAAAAACTAGAAATAATGTTCACGTGTCTTCTTGTTTATTATTAACACATAAATTATTCGTAAATATTTACGAGTGATTTATGAAAACTAACGCTTTTTGAGTCTTTGGCGATAAAATTAGCGTGAAAGAAAAACAAAAATTCTTGTTCTCATGTCTTCATGTCTAAATAATGAAAAAAATCTTGCTGTCTTTGCGTCGGGTAGTGGTTCGAACTTTGAGGCGATAGCGCAAGCATGTGTTGATGGTCGTGTGCCTGCAAAAATTGTATTGCTTGTGTGCGACAATGCTAATGCCTATGCTATTGAACGTGCCAAAAAGTTTGATATACCTACACTCGTGCTTCATCCGCGCGATTGTGGTGGTAAACCTGCATACGAGCAACGCATCGTGGATAAATTGAATGAGTTGAATGTCGATTTGGTCTGCCTTGCAGGATATATGCGCATCGTGGGCGAAACGCTCTACAATGCCTATGAGGGTAAGATATTGAATATTCACCCTGCGCTATTGCCATCGTTCAAAGGTGCGCATGGCATTGATGATGCATTCAATTTTGGAGTGAAAGTGTTTGGCGTTACAGTACATTTTATCGACCTCACAATCGATGGTGGTGTAATTGTAATGCAACGAGCATTTGAGTATTATGGCAACGACCGTGACGAAGTAGAAACTCGCATCCATGCCATCGAACACGAACTCTATCCAGAAGCGATTTGTAAAGTGATTTTATCTTGACATTTTTTGTTTTAATATAAGTACAGAATGTTTTAGACAGAATGACAGAATGACAAATTTTTAACTTTATTGACATACGCCTTGCTGAAAAACAAGTTTTCATCTCGGCGAAAAAATGACAGATTTAAGTTACATTCTTGCTTCGCGAATTTGCTCACACTCGATATAATCAAAGTAGACTTTGCTTTTACTTTCGTTTAATCGCAATTTTCAAATCTGTCATTCTTTTACCAAGATACACCGCAGGTGTAGCGAGGTATATGTAAAAAAAAAGAATATGTTCTTATGTCATTATGTCTAAAAAACTAAGAATTATGAAATTGCGAACAATATATTTTTCGGCAACGCATACATCGGAGAGGGTGGCAAAGGCTATCTCTTGCGCTGTGGCAGATGAGTTTGCGGTGGAGGATATCACTTTTGGTGAATTGAAAAATCCTGACTTTGCTGCTGACGATATGTTGCTTGTGGCGGTGCCTGTGTATGGTGGGGGTGTGGCGCCTGTGGCTTTGAAACGATTGGAGGCAATTCGAGGCAACAACACTCCTGCGGTGGTTGTGGTGGTGTATGGCAATCGCAATTTCGAACGTGCAGCTACGCAGATGTCGGACTTCCTCGCTGAACGTGGGTTTGTGACCATTGCGGCAGCGGCATTTGTGGGTGAGCACTCGTATAGTACGGATGAAAATCCTGTGGCTGTTGGTCGTCCTAATGATGGTGATATTGCTGAGGCACAACGCTTCGGTGAACTCATAAAAGCCAAGATGGCAGGGGCGATGGATGCAGTGGATGTGGCGACGATGACATGTCCCGATTCGGGCGAGGAGAATGTGAAGGCTTTCGTCGAGTTTGTGAAAGGTTATCAAGCCGAACAGGCAAAAAATCCTGTTAAGTTGTTGCCTACGACCGACGAAGAGAAGTGCGTGATGTGTGGCGTATGTGTTGATGTGTGTCCTACAAGTGCAATAGACAGAGAAGATGTGAGTGTGGTAGATGCAACAAAATGCATCAAATGTTGCGCTTGTGTCAAAGAGTGTCCGAAAGAGGCAAAAATCCTCAATTCGCCATTCGCACCGATGCTCTCAAAATACTTTGCATCACCAAAACCGAATGTGTGGGTGATGTAGATTTATTTTAACATAAGTACATATTTTATTTTAACATAAGTACAGAATTAATTTGTAGGTTTACAAATTACAATTTGTATATCTAACTTTATTAGGATAATTACTTTTTTAAGTACAAAAAATTTTGTACTTCTGTTAAAAAAAACTACAAGGCATGTACTTGAAAAAACAAGGTCTGCCAACAGAAACGCTTTAAGTTCAAAAGTCTTAATTGTCCTATAAATAGAATTTGTACTTCTGTTAAAAAGAAAAACGAGAATATAAATTAATATAACTAAAATAAATTATGCGCGCTTTAGTAAGTGTAAGCGACAAAACTGGTCTTGTGCCTTTTGTCCAAAGTCTTAAAGAACTTGGTTGGGATATTATCGCTACTGGCGGTACAATGAAACTCCTTCAAGACAACAATATCGAAGTTATCAACATCAGTGAGGTGACAGGTTTCCCTGAAAGCTGTGATGGTCGTGTGAAAACACTTCACCCAAAAGTACATGGTGGTCTTCTTGCTCGTCGCGACGACCCAAGTCACCTTCAAGCTCTTGCTGAAAACGAAATTAACTTCATCGACATGGTGTGTGTCAACCTCTATCCATTCCGTCAAACTATTGCAAAACCTGACGTGACAATGGAAGATGCTATCGAAAATATAGATATAGGTGGCCCATCAATGCTTCGTAGTGCAGCTAAAAACTACAAAGACGTGACTGTGGTGTGCGACCCTTCGGACTACGACCGCATCATTGCTGAAATACAAGCTACAGGTAATACAACTCCTGAAACTCGTTTCCAACTTTCAGCTAAAGCATATACTCACACTGCTGAATACGATATGTGTATCGCTACATATATGCGCGAAAAAGCAGGTTTGACCGAAAAACTCTTCCTCGAATATGAATTGGCTCAAGGTCTTCGTTATGGCGAAAACCCTCACCAATCAGCTAAATTCTATCGTGGCTCGGAAGAGGTGCCTTACTCATTGGCTTTCGCTCGTCAATTGCACGGCAAAGAGATGAGTTACAACAACATCCAAGATGCAAACGCAGCTCTCTCTATCGTGCGCGAATTCAACGTGCCTTTCTGCGTTGGTTTGAAACACATGAACCCATGTGGCGCTGCTATCGGCAAAGATGTAGTTGAGGCTTGGACTAAAGCTTATGAGGCTGACACAGTGAGCATCTTCGGTGGTATCGTGGCAACTAACTGCGAAATCACTCTCGAAGTGGCTCAACTCATGAAGCCTATCTTCCTCGAAATCATCATGGCTCCTAAATTTGCGCCTGAAGCTTTGGAACTCTTGCAAACTAAGAAAAACCTCCGTCTC
>JAZOMI010000153.1:0-9121 GCA_045653825.1 Candidatus Aphodosoma sp.
GTTGGCATTTGTGCAATTACGTCAGATTTTGTTCCATTACCGATTCCCCATCCATCGAGAATCATCAAAAGAGCTTTATTCATATTTCTAATACTAAGTTTTAAATGGCAGATTTATAACGAAATAACTGCCTATTTGTTGTGTTAATAAATTTTGTTTAACATTTTTTGTTTTTAGATAGTTCGCAAAACTACCAATTTGCAAATTTACAAAAAAATATGGTAATATGCAATATTTAAACTACTAAAAAATCTAAAAATCAATAACAAAACATATTGTAGTTTAGATATAAAAAAAGTCCTAAAGTAATATCGTCATTACTTTTAGGACTTATATTTGGGTGTATTATAAATTATAGGGATGGATGCTTTGATATTCAACGGGTTATTCGGTGAATTCTATTATAGTTCCTGTGACAGTAGCTGTTCGTTCTATATAAACTCCCCAAACTATTTGTTTGATAGAGATAACACTTGTAACATTTACTATAGTTTGGCTACCTGTAAGATTTGCTTTTTCGTACATATCAGAAATAGCACTATTCATCAGTGATTGTTTTGAGAATCCTCCAATGCCCAAAACATATTTAGCAGACCATTCACCTTTTACCGAGCCAATAACTTTAAAGTTTTTTTCTTGTAAACGAACTTGTGTTTGTACTGGATTGTTTGGATACATTGTAGTATTTAAGCCAGTAGCAACACCACAACTTGAAAATAGGATACTTGCGATACTGCAAATAAGCAGATATTTAATAGCTTTCATTTTGTTATCCCTAAATATGTGTCGGGCGCAACTTTTTGATATTTAGTTAAATAATGTATATATATTTAGTGTTGTAACTTCGCAATTTCGCAACTTTGCAAGTCTGAATTTAAGATACCTCCAGGTAGGGTGGAGGGTGTTTTTTTTATTGTCAATAACCACTTAGAGTGGTTGTAGGTTTATGACTGTTTTCTTGCTTGCAGTTTGCTTACACCTTGCTTGAGGGTCGGGCGAAAGAATACACACTCAATGTGTGTCGGGCACAACTTTTAGAAATTGATATTAGAATAGTAAATAAAAAAGCGAGAACTTAACTTTCTCGCTGATGTTAGGTGTTTGGTCTGACCTTATAGTTACGATAAGCAAGTTCACGCTTATAGTGCGCGAACATTTTGTACTTATCACTTCAACTATAATTTAAAACGACCAAATTTTATATCAGAAGAAATGAGCAAAAATGCTATACATAACCTAAGAACGCTACTTAGGGCGTGGCAATGTTGCCACTATTAATATGTTTGCAAAGGTAGATATAATTTTTGAATAAAGCAAATTTATTTATAAAAAAAATAAGGACAACCCTTTATGAATTGTCCTTATTTCTGTATACCCGGAGGGGCTCGAACCCTCGACCCATTGATTAAGAGTCAATTGCTCTACCAACTGAGCTACGGATACATCCCTTTGCTTTTTGCGAGTGCAAAGTTACAATTTTTTTCTGATATATTTGTCAAATAATATCATTTTTTTTGAAATTCCTCATTCCTTATTCCTCATTTCTAATTTTCAAAGAGTTACCTTCGTTGTCAATGTCGACAATCACTTTTTCGCTCTTCATTTTACCCATTGCGAGCATCTCTTCTACAATCAAATCTTCCAAATGTGTCTGTATCGAGCGTTGCAATGGACGTGCACCATATTGTTTATCAAAGCCTTTGTCTGCTAAGAAATCGACTGCAGCATCCGATACTTCCAACTCAAATCCCAATCCTTTGCAACGAGCCTTAAATTTATCTAATTCGAGATTGATAATTTGATTTATATCGTTGCGTGTGAGTTGATTAAAGTTGATAATCTCGTCAATACGATTTAAGAATTCAGGGGCAAATGTTTTCTCTAATGCTTTGCGAGTTACTGCATGTGCGTAGGCTTGATTGTCAGTTTTATCATCGGTTGCAAATCCCACACCACGACCAAAGTCTTTCAACTGGCGAGTACCTGCATTCGAAGTCATGATAATCACTGTATTTTTGAAGTCGATTTTGCGACCTAAACCATCAGTGATAAAGCCCTCATCAAGTAATTGCAACAATATGTTATATACTTCTGAGTTAGCCTTTTCTATCTCGTCAAACAATACGATAGAGTAGGGTTTACGGCGTATTTTTTCAGTTAATTGTCCGCCTTGCTCATAACCTACATATCCCGGAGGTGCACCAACTAAGCGTGATACAGAGAATTTCTCCATAAATTCGCTCATATCAATACGCACCAACGCATCCACTGAGCCAAACATATATTCAGCCAACTTTTTAGCTAACAATGTTTTACCTACACCGGTAGGGCCTAAGAATATGAATGAACCAATAGGCTTATTAGGGTCTTTCAATCCCACACGACTGCGGCGTATTGCACGCACAACTTTCTGTACTGCATCATCTTGACCGATAACTTGTCCACGTAATGCCTCTCCCATTTTCAACAATCTCTCGTTTTCGCTCTCTGCAATACGTGTCAATGGTACACCTGCCATATTTGATATAGTGGCAGTTACGTCGTCTCCTGTCACCATGATGCGATTTTCTTTACTCTCAGCCAACCATTGTTTTTTCTCTAATTCTAATTGAGATGCTAATGTAGCCACTTGGTCGCGATATTTTGCTGCAAGTTCAAAATCTTGACGCAATACAGCCTCTTTTGTGAAACCATCAAACTCGGCAATATTGTTTTCAAGTTCCTCAATATGAGCAGGTACGCTAAGATTTGTTAAGTGCATACGTGCACCAGTTTCGTCCAATGCGTCAATAGCTTTATCCGGGAATGAGCGGTCGGTGATATATCTCTCTGTGAGATTTACACACAACTCTAATGCCTCGTCAGTGTATGTTACTTGATGGTGATCTTCGTAGCGGTCTTTAATATTGCGAAGGATTTGAAGTGTTTCTTCTTTTGTAGTTGCTTCTACTAATATTTTTTGGAAACGGCGTTCTAATGCACCATCTTTCTCGATAGATTGGCGATATTCGTTTAATGTTGTAGCACCGATACATTGAAATTTGCCACGAGAAAGAGCTGGTTTTAACATATTTGCTGTATCGAGCGAACCTGTGGTTGCACCAGCGCCAACAATCGTATGTATTTCGTCTATGAAGAGAATGATGTTTGGATTCGCTTCCAATTCGTTCATTACAGATTTTAATCTCTCTTCGAATTGTCCGCGATATTTTGTACCTGCAAGCATAGCCGCTAAGTCGAGTGAAACAATCTTCTTGTCGAATAGAGCGCGAGGTACTTGACGGTTTACAATGCGAGTAGCCAAACCTTCCACGATAGCCGATTTTCCTACGCCTGGTTCACCTATCAATACAGGGTTATTTTTTTTTCTGCGACTGAGTATCTGTATTGTACGTTGAATTTCTTGTTCACGTCCGACAACAGGGTCTAATTCTCCCTCTGCTGCAGCTTTTGATAGGTCGCGTGAAAAATTATCTAATGCAGGAGTGCTTGAATTAGAGTTGGATGGGGTTGTTGTTGTGTGAGCACTACCTATATTTGGGCGAGGCATACCATTATTTTCATCTTCCAAATCATCGTCGTCATCATAAACAGAGCCCATCTTAGGTTGAGGAACAGAGGTGATTTGCGATTTGAATTTGTCGTAATCAATGCCCATTTCGCCAAACAATTTCACCAATTCAGTATCTTTTTGTCGCAATATTGCCATTATGAGGTGATGAGTGTGAACCTCTTGCGAATGTGATAGTTTTGCCTCTAAATTTGTTAGCAACAAAAGCGATTCGGTAGTTCGGTGCAACGAAGTAGGGTTAGCATCGGGAGTGCCGATGTTTTTAATATCTTCTAATTTGGTTTTCAACAAACTTAAATCAACCCCCAATTTGTTTAGTATATTGATTGCCGAGCAATCGTTCAGGCGCATCAATCCAAGCACAACGTGATTAGGAAATATCTGATTATCACCTAATCTCTCTCTCTCGCCATTGCTAAATTCAATGGCATTCTGTAAATTATTAGTTATATTATTATTGAAATTCATATTATTAGTTATTATTTAGACAGAAGTACAGAAGTAAATAAGTTTTGTTTTTGTGAATTTTTAGATGTTTTTATGTGTTTTGTTTTAAGGCATTGTTGAACCTGTGGTTCATCTTTGCTAACAAAGTACATAAGTATAAGTAATCATTCTTCTGTACTTGGTAACCGATGTTGTAAAGCAAGAGGTTCTTAATAAACAAGTTATATTTTTTTTCTTATGTACTTATGTCTTTCCTTATTTCTCATTGATTAAAATCCATTGTAAAGAATTTTCATGCGCATAGGCGAATACTCGTTTTTGCCACTGCGAATAGTAGTTGCTGCGAGTTGAGTGAGTGGTTTTATGCTAGTAACGGATGTTACGCTTGCTGATGTCGATGTTGTCGACTCTACAATCACTGGCATCAATATCATTTCTATAACATCATCATCTTCAACCATTTCGTTACGTAGATATTTTGTAATGAAGTATGCTAAATCGAGTTTGTAACCTCCTTTGCTTGCCACGTAATTAGCTATTACGGCAGTAGTGTCGGTTGCTGATGGTATTGTGTTGTATTTGATGAAATCATCGAATTGTTCGGTAGTGAGAGCAAGTAGGTAATATGGTTGTCCCATAAATACATCGGTGCTATCGTATTCGATATTTTCGATAATGATTTCGGCAGCATTGATATTTAGTTGTTTATCGCCTATTTGGGTGTAGATGCGTTTGCTCATTTCTCCGATAGGGATGCGTATTTTGGGGTATATACCTGCTGCCGATTTTATGTAGTTTACGCTATCGTGACAAATTGCAATTTCCTCAATATTAGGGTGTGTGAATTTATTGAGTTGGCGCACCTCTTTGTTAGAAGGGAAGATGATAGAGGTGTTGACGATAGTATCTTTACCATTACGTTGGTATGTGTAGTGGTAGTAGAGATACATAGAGATTTCATAGAAGCAAAACATTGTAGAAGAGCCATAACGAGTTGTAAGATAGAGACCTTTGAATTCGTTGAGGAAAGCCTCTTCGCTTTTATATACCTCTTGTGGCATATTGAAAAAACGTTGTAGTTGTGTATCATCAAATTTGTAGCGGACGTATGGAGTTGCGGCAGAGTCTTCGCTGACTGAGTCGGCACGAGATAGGTCGATAGATGTCATAAGGCGTTTGCCCATAAGGATAGTAGAGTCGCAGAAATCGCCTATGTTTAAATTAGATAGATATTGAGTGTTGTAGTCGATAGGTTGCTTGTTGATTTCGTATATGCTGAATTCGAGTGGTGCGTATGACGAACCGAACCATGAGTTGTAGTACATTATGAGTACCAACGAGTCTGGTTGGGGATTGTATTTTGCTTCAGGGAAACGATAGTCGATAGGAGGTGCGATTTGTAGGAGTAATTCAGCCTTAGTGGTTCCGTATTTTGCACTATAAAATTCGCCAAGTATCATAGAGTCGGCTTGAGCAGAAATGGCTGGGACGTAGTAGTTTTCACTTTCAATTAAGAAAGTGTCGCTAAAGATAGAAATTTCGTCTTCTTGCGGTTGGATTGTTATACCGATACTTTCGTCTTTTTTGCAAGATGAGAGTAGCGCAATGAAGGCAAATATAACATATATAAACTCTTTTTTCATTTTATTAAAAAATATATCTATAAAACACACTAAAAGGGAATTAACTTATAGTAGTAATTCCCTCTTAATATTGTTAGTATATGGATTGATTATTCATTGTAACTTTTCAAATCAGGGTATATCTCGCAGAAGAAATTCCAATAACGTTCTTCTAATGGTTCTTCAGAATAAGGGAGATAAGGCACCTCTTTTTCTTTTATATAACGTTCGATTTCTTCTGAAATTGTATTAGAACCACAAATGACAGCATCAGAGTGATTGATAGCTATTTTGTGAAGAGTGTCGGTTTTAAGAATTTCACCTTTAAGTATTTCGACATCTTGGAGTTCTATATCAGTTAGCAGAGCCCGATTGTTGAAGCCTTCTCTCATAGGGCATTCGAAGTTGTCATTGTAAATAGAATATACTATTTTTGAGTTGGCAAAGAAAGGGTCGGAAGCATAAGTTTTTTTGATATAGAGAGGAGCTAGTGATGCGATCCAACCATTGATGTGGATGATGTCAGGAGTCCAACGTAGTTTTTTGATGGTTTCAAGTACACTACGTACGTAGAATATTATGCGTTCGTCATTGTCATCGAAGAAGTTTCCCTCTTTATCTTTGGCGATACCATAGCGACGATAGTAGTCTTCGTTGTCGATAAAATATACCTGCATTCGTGTGGCTTGGATGGTAGCAACCTTGATGATAAGAGGGTGGTCGTTATCATCTATTATTACGTTCAAACCTGATAAACGTTGTACTTCATGCAATTGGTTGCGACGTTCGTTGATATGTCCGAAGCAAGGCATAAAAGTACGGATTTCACAACCTTTTTCTTGGGTGTATTGAGGAAATTGACGGCATATATCAGCGATTTCTGTCTCTTTGATATAAGGGTTGATTTCTTGTGTGATGTACAGAATTTTTACAGGTTCTTGGTCTTTCATAAGGAGTTAGTGATATTAGTGTAGAGTATTTATAGTAAGCAATCTTTTGGTTTGCAAAGTTACAAAAAAAAAGTGATATTGACAAATCTTTTTTCTATGGCTTAATTAAAATAAAAAACACGAGATAAAAGACTGAAATTGTCTAATATCTCGTGTTTAATAATTTGTATTTAAATACTATTTACGATATATTTTATAGGCTTCTTGGGTCTCATTGAGGGTTATGATGATCATATATAATCCTTGAGGCAATGATGATATATTTATTGATTTTACGTTACCTTCAGATATTACTTTTTGGCCTTGTACGTTGATTACCTCTACAGATTTGATAGTTTCGGTAGTCTCTATGAATACAATATTTTTGGCAATTGTAGGATAGATGTTGCAAATTGATCTAGAATCAACATTTTCTATGTTGGTTTCTGTTTTTGTACCAAAATCATATTTTGTTGGCACCTCTGGCAATTGGAAGTATTGGGCAGTATAAACTTTTACTTCGCCTGGTTTCATAGTTATTTTTGTACCAGCTTTCATAGCATTTGAGTTATTTGCTAAATAGTCGTACCAATTTGTAGTTCCATCAGGGAGAGTGATTTCTTGATTGCTAACACTTACGTTAGATACGATAAATACGCGATTTACGCCACTGCCCCAGATAACACTACGTAGAGGACGACCGCCACTAAGGTCTTGAGAAGTAGGATTACCTTCGAATATTTTAGGTAATATGCGAGTGCGAAGTTGGTTGATTTGTCCGATTTTTTGGTATTGAGCCATGCGTTCTGCATCCTTGTAGAAGTTTTTTGTTTCTGGGATTGGTTTTGGTTGTGTACGGAAATTTTTTATAGAATCAGATTCTACATCGTCAACAAGAGGATCTCCTGGATAGAAAATTGAATAATCATAACCCAATTCTTCGAACATCCATAACATTTGAGGCCCATTGAGCATTGTATTCATAGCAACGTATGCAGGAACATAATTGAGTCGAGTTGCTTTGTTTGTTTTGATAGCGCCATTGCCCCAAGCAAAAGCTTTGTATCCGCAACGTTCCTCATCATGACTTTCTGCATAAGATACATAATTGTCTTTATTTGCTCTATTTAAGTCGCTTTTACCTTCGTTAAACCAACCCATTGCAAGTTCTTGGTATGGTTCGCTTGTGTTTTCCCAACACATCATGCCATTGTTGGCATAGTCGGAACGATTTCCGTCCCAATGTTCAAGAATGAAATATGCATTAGGGTCAACTGCTTTCACACCTTCGTTGAAGTAGTGGTACATGATACGTTTTTGTTCGTTACAGTTTTTACCACAGAAACCATGACTTAAGTCCATACGATAACCATCAATTTTATATTCTTCGAGCCAATAGTTCAATACGCGAGTAAAGTGGTTGAGAGTCAAATCAAATTCATGATTGAAGTCTTCGAACACATTACCATCGTGAGGAGCATTTACATTAAAATAAGGATTATCCTTTAGATTGTCGTAACCACCGAACAATTTGTTGAATGGGGCCCATCCTGTTGCATGGTTGAATACCATATCTACAATCACAGCTATACCGCGTTTGTGGCATTCGTCAATTAATTTTTTGAACATTTCGTCTGTTCCATACGCTTTGTCAACAGCAAAGTAGTGAGTAGGGTTGTATCCCCAAGAAATGTTGCCTTCGAATTCACAAATAGGCATAAATTCGATTGCATTGACACCAAGGTTTTCGATATAGTCTAAACGATTAAGAACACCTTCGAACGAACGAAGAGGCGAAAAATCATACACCCATAATTCGTAGATGACGAGGTTGTTTTTGTCTGGACGTTTGAAGTTAATTGTAGCATCCGACCATTCGTATGGTTTGCGTGCAGTTTGAATCACTGCACAAGGACCATCTGCTGCTGCTGGGTAAACCAAATGATTAGGATAGATATCCTCCGAAATGTAGTGGTCGTTAGGATCTACTGTCTTGTGTGTGTAGGCATCTGAAATTTGTACCATTGCGCCATTAGGTCGTTTTACGGCATATTGGAATACATACTCTTTACCTGCTTCCAAACCTGTGATGTCGAGCCAGAAATAACCTGTTTCGCCATCTTTTTTCATTTGATATTCAGTTGTATATGCCCAATCGTTGAAGTCTCCAATTACAAATACATTTTGAGCAATTTTATTGTTGTTGTCTTTATAATAAAGAGAGAGGGTTACTTTTGTTGGGTCGTTTTCGTAGTAAGTAATACCATCTTGCAAGCCTGTAGGGCGAGTTTGGTTTTCGGGAGCAGCAGCTACGCAAATAAATAGAGAGTCGGAAGCTACAAGAGTATCTTTTTGGGCTTTAACAATGCATTTGTAGTTGCCTGCTTCTGTGAATGTGTTTTCGTGAGTTAATTCTGTGCTGTCTACGCTTTTAATTTCTTCGTTGTTTATGAAAAGTGAAATTTTACACTCTTCTGAAGCTGATATCTTAAATGTTGTTTTCGAATCTTTGTCTACCAATATATTGCTTTCTGGTTTTTCGAATTTTACAT
>JAZOMI010000154.1:0-1802 GCA_045653825.1 Candidatus Aphodosoma sp.
ATCGAATGCGTTGAGTATCCTGAACTCGGCATGGAAGCAATCTGGAAAATCGAAGTAGTCGACTTCCCTGCATTCATCCTCGTTGACAACAAAGGCAACGACTTCTTCAAACAACTCAAACCTCGTTGCGCTTGCAAATAAAGTTTAGTAGTCAACAGTCAACGGTCAACAGTCAAATAAATCCGAATGGCGACCGTTGACTGTTGACTTTAGACTATAGACTGAAATTATGAAAAAGCATATTCCGAATACTATCACACTTCTAAATCAATTTTCGGGAATTATAGCATGTATATTTGCCTATAATTCGCGATTCGATTTGGCTCTGTTGTTTGTTCTTATCGGGGCAACTCTCGATTTTATGGACGGAGCAATGGCGCGTCTTTTGCACGTATCTTCGCCTCTTGGCAAAGAACTCGATTCGCTTGCCGATGTCATCACATTCGGTCTCGTGCCGGGTATGATTGCCTTCCGATTGCTTGCTTCGCTTGCTTCGGTGTGGACCTATTTGCCATATTTGGGATTCCTTATCACGCTTTTTTCAACCTATCGTCTCGGTAAATTCAATATCGACGAACGCCAAACATCCTCATTTATTGGTCTTGCCACTCCAGCCAATGCCATCTTCTGGCTTGGTATGGCGTATGGCTATCAATCTTTGTTAGAAGCTATTTCACCATGGTGGATTTTGGCTGCAGTCATAGTGTTTTCTTATCTATTGGTGTGCGAATTGCCAATGTTCTCCCTCAAATTCCACAATTTCCGATGGGCAGACAACCGCATTCGCTACATATTCATTATTGGCGTAGTCCTTTTAGCAGTTTGCCTCTTCCGCCAATCCCTCCCACTAATAATACTTTGGTACATCCTTTTGTCTGTAGTCGGTGCTATTACCATAAAGCGCAAATAGGATTATTTATAATGTTCTAAAAAATACATTGTATGAGTGTAAGAAAATTAGAAATTAATATATCAAAGGCTAACTTATTAAGTTTGGGACTTTTGGTAGTAGTGGCAAGCGTTTTAGTGCCTATTTACTATTGGATTTGGGGAACAATCTCTATCGACAATTCTTTTTTTGTAGAATTTGTTAGATGGGCTTTGGATTATTTTAATATAGTAGTGGGTAGTATAGTTGCTATATTGTGTGGAGCAATAATGCCTGTATTATCTATAACATTGTTGTTATTTATTCCTCATGAGTTGATTCATGGAATAACTTGGATGATTGTAGCTAAATGTAAGTGGAGTGATATTAAATTTGGAGTGATGTGGAAAAAATTCTGTACGCCATATTGTCATTGTAAGATTTCTATGACTGTGAGTCAGTATCGTCTTGCGTTATTAATGCCATTCTTTGTGTTAGGTGTACTGCCAACTCTTTTGTCTCTTGTCATAGGCAGTAGTTTGTTGTTGTTCTATGGCATATTAGGAATTGTTGGTGCAATGGGTGACATTATGATGGCTTGGTTGTTACGAAAAGAAAGTAGTATAGCTAAAATTTATGATCATCCCTCAGCTGCTGCATTTTTCTTATTTGATACAGATGAAGATTTTAAAGCAATAAAAGAAGAAATATCGAACTTGCATTAATTAGATACTAAAAATCCGCTAAAAAGCGGATTTTTTTGTTTTTCTTTGGTGGAATAAAAAAATATTACTACCTTTGCAGTCGCAAATGGTTCCCGAAATGGTTCCGCCATTTTTGGATTAAAAGGGAATTCGGTGTGAATCCGAAACAATACCTGTTGCTGTAATTCCTAAAAATAGGTTTATTGCACTCTCTGCCACTGGTTAACACT
>JAZOMI010000155.1:0-1742 GCA_045653825.1 Candidatus Aphodosoma sp.
GCAAAACAACCCAAAGGAGTATTTACTCGTATTAAAAACAAAATAGCTATTATGACTGTTTTACAATATATTAACTTTATAAACAACAAGCCTATCGGGAAAATTAAACACACTTTAATTTAATTCCGCCAACGGGTTATATTTATAGTATGTTGTAGATATGGTAAAGTAAAGGAATAAAAAAAGTCTGCTAACTTGTGTAATTAGCAGACTGTGTGTGTAAAATAGATTACTTTTTGTCTTCGAGGAAAGTATCAACAAATTTGTCTTCAACCTTTTTGTAGGCGCCAACCACAGTGTCTTCGACTTTTTGATAAGCGCCAACTACGCCATCTTCAATTTTTTGATAGGTGTCAACTACGCCATCTTCAATTTTTTGATAGGTGTCAACTACCACCTTTTCTACTTTAGTAGTTTTTAATTTCTTTTCCATAATATATCAATATTAAATACGGTGCAAAGTTACGAGGATATTCTCATACGCACAATGTCATTTTTTCGTACAAATTAGACAAAAAGTCTTATTATATTGCTTATATTAGATATTTTAACTAATTTTGCATGTTAAAAACTCTTTTTTATATGAAAAACATATCATATCTTAATTGGCGCACATATTTCAATCCTCAAACCATCTATTCAGTTGGCGAAGATTTGATTTTGCTTGACAATCAATTGATGGAATCGCCTCGCTACCCGTTCAAAACCGATATGCTTACTGCTACTATTTGCATCAAAGGCAAGGCTGAAGGTAGTGCTAACCTACAAAAAATTATTACTCAACCCAATTCGTTTAATGTGATTTTGCCCGGACAAATCATAACCCACGACCACCAAACTCCTGATTTTGAAGCTCGCCATATAATAATGTCGAGCAAATTTGTAGATACACTCGGACTCGACAATCGTTTTTCGCTATTCAACACTCATAATCAGGTTATATCTACTACCCTATCAGATTATGAACTAGAAGCCATACTTACGTTCTACGAAATGCTGAAATGGAACATTACGCATAAAAATGATTATATATTAGAGACTGTGCGCCATATGACGTTGGCTTTTTTCTACGGATTCAGTCACACTTTTCAGCAAAATATCACCTCAAAACAGACAAATCGTCCTCAACAACTATCTAACGATTTTCTCTCGCTCGTAAAACAACATTTCAAACAAGAGCACTCGCTCGAATTCTATGCAAATAAACTATGTGTCACGCCTAAACACCTGACAACCACTATTAAATCTACAACAGGCAACACAGCCAAAGAGTGGATAGACAAACACCTACTTCTCGAAGCAAAGGCATTGCTGAAATCGACAAACCTAACCATACAACAAATTACCGACACGTTACATTTCACCTCGCAAGACGTGTTCAGCAAATACTTTAAACACCACATTGGTATAACACCAAAAGAATACCGAACAAGTTGAAAGTTAAAAGTTGAAAGTTATTCGCTCTGCTAGTGAAATAAACTTCGTTGCTCTCGCTTATCACAAAAATTGAAAGTGGAGATTTTTTATAAATATTTCAAAAAATTACTTGCCAATATCAATAATTATACTTATCTTTGCCATTAAATAGTTGAGAGTTGAATGTTGAGAGTTGAGAGAGCTATTCAGCAATAAATATGTTGAATGTTTTGTGTTGTGCCAACTACAAAATATTCAAACAAATATTTCGTTAATAACTAATCATTAATCACTAATAATTAAAGAATTATGGCAAACTGTATCTG
>JAZOMI010000156.1:0-2012 GCA_045653825.1 Candidatus Aphodosoma sp.
GGATACCTACGCCGACATAGAATTTTTGGAGGTCTTTATCGAGAAGCGCACCACCACCGATGAAGAAACGGAGTTCGCCACCAAAATTGTCGCGCACTTTAGAGGATATAATTTTATCGAAAAGAGCTACGAGTGGGTATAACAATGCACGGATGCCTTTGCTATCGAGGTTGCTATCGCCGAAATAGATTTGACGAAGACGAAGTCCGAAATTGAAAAGGCCTACAGTGAAATTACCTTTAGCACGGATTGCTTGCTCAATGTTCTTTTTGAATGTTTTGGCAAGAGCAGGCACAGAAAGGATGAAATGAGGGCGTACCTCTTTAATATTGAGCGGAATATTTTTGAGAGTTTCGAGAGGAGTGCGACCCACTTGAACAGTTGCCACAGCAGCACCTTTTGACATCATAATGTAGAAACCTACGACGTGAGCAAAACAGTGGTCGAGGGGAAGGATGATGAGAGTGCGCCAAGTTTGGTCGATATCTACAAGGGTACAAGCTTGCTCTACGTTGGCAGTATAGTTGCGGTGAGTGAGCACTACGCCTTTAGGGTCGGCAGTTGTACCTGAGGTATAGGTGATTGTTGCAATATCGTCGTTTTGAAGCGATTGTCCTACAGCGAGGAATTCTTCGAGAGTGTGAGAGTTCAAAAACTCATCGCCAAGACCCATAACATGATTAAAAGAAATTTCACGATCTTGATACTCTTCGATATCGTCGAGAACTATAATCTGTTGCACTGCAGGTAATTGGTCTTTGATTGCACGAACCTTTTTGAGTTGAGTGCGCGATACCATAATAAATTTCACATCGCCATGGATGAGACGGAAAAGGAGGTCGTTAGACTCTTCGAGTTTGATAGACAACGGTACGTTCATAGCACCAGCATAGAACATGGCTAATTCGCCAACAATCCAAGCATTGCGGCCTTCGCTGAGGAGCGCCATGCTGTCGCCTTTTTTCACACCAAGAGCTTGAAGACCAGCTCCAAGACGATAGACAAGAGTTTTTACTTCGGCATATGTAGTTGGTTCGAATTTTCTATCGGTTTTTTCAAGTAAAAATGTGTTGTTCGGATACAAACGTACCGACTCTTCAAACAAATCTACTAATGTTTTTTTCATACTTTCAGAAATTTAGTAGCGCATAAATAGATGAATAACATCACTTAAGTCGCTTGTTATACTTTAAAAGAGTTCATCAATGGAAGTGCAAAGTTACTAAAAAATATTAAAAAAGACTCATTTTTCTCTTTTTTTTTACAATTTGGCTCAATTTTTATTGTATATTTGAATTATTTTTTGTAATTTTGTCACGTGAAAAAGTGTGCACTACAAATAATTAGCCTATGTTTGGCTCTTTTCATGGCTTTCGTAAGTGGTGGAGTGAATATCTATCACTATTGTTGCGATGCTTGCCAAGAGCATGGGCATGATATATTCCAAAATATATCATGTGAGGAGGTGCATGCAGAACATCACTGTTCGGAGGATGATTGCCATCACTCACACCATGACCATGCTCGCGTTATAGAAAACACAAATGATTTGTGTGCTCATTTGACAGCAAATTCGGCACACTGCGATGTACACCACATTGAAGCTCCTACTTTTTTGCGACTTACTTCAAAAAAAATAAACATTGTGTTGCCACTTTTAGCAACCATTGAATCTATCTATACTTCACAATTCTTAATTCACAATTACAACGACGAAATAGTCAGCGATGCCGTTCCAATTGTTGAAAATTTGTCAGGACGAGCCATAATTGTGCGCAAATCGGCGTATTTGATTTAGTAGATGCTATTAAACCTTTTGACTTTGAACGAGTCTAAATAAATATTAAATAGGTCTTTAAAGAAAATCAAATAATAAATTTCCCTCAAAATATATACATTATGAAAAAAGCATTATTGATAATATTGTGCATTGCGCATTGCGCATTGTGCACTCATGTGTTGGCTCAAGAATCAACAGGCGGTTCGCTTTCGGGTCAGGTGATTGATGATAA
>JAZOMI010000157.1:0-2119 GCA_045653825.1 Candidatus Aphodosoma sp.
TCGTATTGAGGGGCTTGTTTTGTTCCAAGTCCTGCATCGGATATATTAGAAGAACCCATGATAACCCAACCATCGCTATTTTCGGTATGATCTTGTGGCAAACATAAATAAAATTTGGCATGCAGACTCTTAGTGGCATGAATACGCATTTGCAAACGACCCGACATTAAATCATCACACATTTGCAAAATACCCTCTTCGACCTCTGCCGAATATTTTGCATTGATTATATCATCTTTAAAACCATTATGATATATCTCTTTTGCTTTTTCGGGGTCGGCAAACATCAAAATAGCCTTGTTGTGCTTTCTGAAAATATCATCTATATTGATACCTACCAATATTTTTATTTCAGAAATATCACCTAACTCCTTACGGAGTTTAAAATAACCTGATGAACGGAAAAAACCTACGACAGCAAGAAACCTGTCGAAAGTAGCCATAGAGGATGCAATACCTTTAAGTTTATCAAAAAGTGTATTACTTGGCTCGTTATTAAAGAATTTTGAACTCATTACAACACATAAATTGAGCTCAGTGGTCAAGGACTTCGAGTAACCACTAATGTGTTAGTAATGGATTAAGGTTTAGACATAAAAAAAGCGTGAAGCCCTGAACTGTTGCTCGCTTCACGGTTAGAGGCTCTGGACTGCCCATCTTGTCGAAACGAGCAACGCCAAAAGCCCACGCTGGATATGTATATATTACACTACGCTATACTCATAATCTACCATTAGCAGTGCAAAAAGCACACCAATGGCTATACAAGCATAACGTAGGCATGCATAAATACACACCTACGGGGCATTCACCGCTGCCTTCGTCTTTGACAAGATTTGAAATTGTCCAGATTTCTAACCGTCAAAACTAAGCGTAAGTAAACGCCATAATGTTATGTCTTTGCTTGATGTTTCAGTAAAATTAACCCCCTCCGCCCATCGGGCTCGTCCCCCTAATACAGGGGGACAATATAAGGGTAACCCCAAAAATTCAAGCACCGCAAAGGTACAAAAAAAACTTCATTCGGCAAGATACTGAATGAAGTTTTTTATCAATTATTCTACCAAAATATAATTCGTGCTTCTACCACCTTCGCCTGAATCACGCAACAGACCTTTTGAGACTAAATCTTGAATATCACGTAAGGCTGTGGCTTGGGATGTGTGAGTGATTTTTGCCCATTTACCTGTATTTAATTTTCCTTCAAAACCATCCCATAAAAGATTTAACATCTTTATTTGTCGCTCGTTAAGTTGAAGTGAAACATTACGCTGCCAGAAAAAGCTCTTTTTAACTACTCGCTGAACTTTTTCGTGTGCTGTGTCGATAGCCTCTTGCATCGTGTGCAAAAACCATATCAACCATTGTGTAACATCTAATCCATGCATACCTGTGTATTCAAGTATTTCATAATAAGACTTTTTATTACGCAAAATAGCCGATGACATACTATAAAATCGCTGTAATAATCCATCGGCACGAGCCAACAACATATCAGTAATAATACGAGTAAGACGACCATTGCCATCATCGAATGGATGGATATTAACAAACCAAAGATGTGCAATTGCTGCTTTCAATACAGGATCGATACCCTCCTCTTGATTGAACCAACGCAAGAATTTATCCATCTCAACAGGAACAACATCAGAGGTTGGTGCTTCATAATGCACTTTTTCTTTCCCCATAGCTCCACTTACCACCTGCATTGGCTGAGTACTTGTGCGCCATGATGCCACTGTAATTGGCACAATTCCACTACGCCCAGTAGGAAATAATGCTGCATGCCAACCAAATAATCGCTCTGCAGTGAGCTCCTTGTCGGCATGTTGAACTGCATCCATCATCACCTGCACTACTCCATCGGTATAATGATCTGCTTCGGGCAAACCTGCTATCTCCAACCCTAAATGACGTGCAACTGATGAACGCACATGAGTTGGGTTCAATAACAGTCCCTCTATTTCTGAATTGCGAAGTACGTCTTCTGTCATCACATTCAATGCACTATGAATTTGCTCGTCAAATCCCAAACCACTCATCAATCCTAACAACCGACCTTGTTTTTCTCGCACTTGAGCCAATAACGATATAATACTTTTGTCGTTCCAACAAAAAT
>JAZOMI010000158.1:0-7893 GCA_045653825.1 Candidatus Aphodosoma sp.
CGATAGTCTTTTCCCAAAAATTTCTCAATAGTCTTTGCTTTTGCAGGAGACTCAACAATTACCAAATTTTTTTGCATAAAAGAATGTGGGTTGAAAATTGAATGTTGGAAATCACTGTTTTATAGATAAATAAATGATTTCGGAGTGGTCTTTGAGCGAAAAATCTCATGACCAAAATTCAAATTTCACATTATATAATATAGTGTTCAAAAATTTTTGCAAAGTAACAAAAAGTATTGCATACTGACAAAATTTTCAATAAATTATTTTATTTTTTTAATAAATAGGCTTTTTTTCAATTATAAACAATGGTTTTCGAAAGATTTACCAAAAAGATACCTTACATCTCAAAAAAAAGTAGTATCTTTGCATGAAATATTGTTTATTCGGAAATAATATGAAAACAGTAACATTAAAAGATAAAACTTTTGGAATTTCGATACCTGAGGCTGAATTGTTGAAAGCAGTTGACAAAGTTGCTGAAAAGATGAATGCTGACTTGGAAGGCAAGAATCCGTTGTTCATAATTGTACTTAATGGTGCTTTTATGTTTGCTTCGGACTTGTTGAAACGCGTAGAAATTCCTGCTCAATTGTCGTTTGTGAAAGTGGCATCGTATTGTGGAACTTGTAGCACGGGAAATGTTACTGAACTTCTTGGGTTGAATGAGAATGTTGAAGGTCGCACTGTGGTTGTGATTGAGGATATTATTGATTCGGGTCGTACGATGCATGGAATGGTTGAGAAGTTGAAATCGATGGGAGTTGGGGAGTTGCATATTGCTACGTTATTCTTCAAACCAGAGGCGTTGAAGTATGACCTTACGATTGATTATACTGCAATGGAGATTCCTAACGACTTTATTGTGGGATATGGGCTTGATTATGACGGGTATGGAAGAAACTTGAGGGATATTTATACCTTAATTAATTCATAATTTTTTGTAATAAATTAAATCTATATATACTATGCTTAATATTGTAATATCAGGTGCTCCTGGCTCAGGTAAAGGTACTCAAAGTGCTATTATCGTTGAAAATTATGGTCTTACTCATATCTCAACAGGAGATATGTTGCGTGAGGAAATTAAAAATGGTACTGAAAATGGCAAAAAAGCAGAGGTGCTTATCAATGAAGGTAAGCTTGTGCCAGATGAAATGATTATTGCTATGCTTCACGACCAAGTGCAAAAACATCTTGAAGAAGGTGATACTAAAGGTTTTATCTTCGATGGATTTCCTCGTACTGCTGCTCAAGCCGTTGCGCTTGACAATATGCTTCACGAACTTGAAACAGAGGTTAGTTGTATGCTCCACATGCAAGTAGAACACGATTTACTCATCGAACGTTTGCTCAACCGTGGTAAGACTTCAGGTCGTGCAGATGATAATCTTGAAACTATTCAAAAACGTCTTGATGTGTACAATTCACAAACTTTGCCTGTAATTGAACACTACAAGAATTCAGGTCGCTACAAAGCAGCTTGTAATAACTCATCGGTTGAGGCTTGCTTTGCTCAAGTAAAAGAAATTATTGATAGTCTATAACATTGTAATGAGTAGCGAGTCGAGTGTAACAAGAGCCTTCTCGGCATCAAACAAACTCACAAAACCAAAGTTCGCTACTCACTAATAAAAATATAAATACTTACAAAGCGAGTAGTGAGTACCAAAATCTCGCTACTCACTACTCGCTACTAAAAATCTATCAAATGTCAAATTCCAATTTTGTTGACTACGTAAAAATCTTCTGCCGTTCGGGCAAAGGGGGAGGGGGCTCGACTCACTTCCACCGCGAGAAGTATATCCCTAAGGGTGGTCCTGATGGTGGCGATGGTGGTCGTGGTGGCCACATCATTCTTCGCGGGAACAAGGATTATTGGACTTTGCTCCACTTGAAATTCGCACGCCATATCTTTGCAGGCGATGGCGGACATGGTAGTGGTAGTCGCAGTTTTGGAGCTGACGGAGAGGATAAATATATTGATGTGCCTTGTGGTACAGTGGCTTACGACGCTGATACCGGCGAGTATCTATGCGATATTACTGAAGATAAACAAGAGGTGATTCTCTTGAAAGGTGGTCGTGGAGGTCTTGGTAATTGGCACTTCCGCACAGCTACAAACCAAACGCCTCGATATGCTCAGCCTGGTGAACCGAGAGTGGAACGCAGTGTGATTCTTGAACTTAAGGTGTTGGGTGATGTTGGTCTTGTAGGTTTTCCTAATGCTGGTAAATCGACCTTGTTGAGTGTTGTATCAGCTGCTAAACCAGAAATTGCAAACTATCCGTTCACTACGCTCGTGCCTAATCTTGGTATTGTGTCGTACCGTGGAGGTAAGTCGTTCTGTATGGCGGATATTCCTGGTATTATTGTGGGTGCAAGTCAAGGTAAAGGACTTGGATTGCGTTTCCTTCGCCACATTGAACGTAACGCTATATTACTGTTTATGATTCCTGCTGATAGCGACGACATCAACAAAGAATACAATATTTTGCTCAATGAATTGAAGGAATACAACCCTGAACTTATTGATAAACAACGTATTCTTGCTATCACTAAGAGTGATATGCTTGACGAAGAATTGATGCAAGCATTGGAGGCTGAATTGCCTCAAGATGTGCCTCATATTTTCATTTCTGCTGTGTCGGGCTACAATATTACGGAATTGAAAGACTTGCTTTGGACAGAAATCAATAAAGAGGAAAACCGCGTTAATACATTCACTCATCGCAATCTTGACGTTCAACGCCCAACAGCCGATGACGAAGAGAATGACTGGGATGAAGAAATTGAAGATTTCGATGACGAAGATGAAGAATGGGATGAAGATTGGAACGATGACAACGACAATGCAGGTGGCTATATGGTCGATGATATTGAATACGTTTAATTAATTCATAACTTAAAATATAGTTTTTTTTACTAAAATAAAGAATTTTTACAAGAAAAAAATACATTTTATCACAAAAAAACATAAATAAAGAGCGCAATTTCATAAAAAATTGCGCTCTTTAAATTCTATACACACAACAAAACATGTTATTTTACACCTTAACAATAAACAATCAGAATATTTTTCAACTTATACGTTATTTTTTCGCCTTTTTGTTTGGTGTATAGTTTTTTTTATTTACCTTTGTTACGAAAATAAAAAACACTTTTATTAAACAATAGTTTTTGAGTTTTCATAATAAGAGATTGATTTTAGATAATAGATTTTGTTTGTAGTTATGGATTTTTGCAAGTCGCTGTGAAGCGCTGACCAAAAATCCATATCTTTTTTATATCCACCCTAATTTAACTATTTCTGATTCGAAATTTGGAGTGAAAACTCCTTTGCCTATATTCTCTTTGATTTCAGTCCACGACCAAAATCGTCCTTCAGAAACCTCTGTTGGATCTGGATTGAACTCCCCATTATAGACACATTTATAGATATATACCAATTCGGCTTCTATTGCCGAACGGAATTCATAACACATAAGAAATTCTGATGTGAAATTTTCTACACCCAATTCCTCACGCGTTTCACGTAATAATGCTTCTTCCACTGATTCACCATAATCAATATGTCCACCCACGGCAGTATCCCATTTCCCTGGCTGTATTTTTTTTGTCATCACACGCTTTTGCAAATACAAATCACCCTGAGAATTAAAGATATGTAGATGTACGACAGGATGTAAAAAAAACGTTCCTGCGTGGCATTCTGTACGTGTTGCTGAACCAATAACTTCGCCTTTAGAATTTACTATCGGAAATATTTCTTCTTGCATAATCATTAATTTTTTAAGACAAGAAGACAGGAAAACAAGATATATCTTAATCTCTATTTCCCTGTCTTCTTGTTTTATTTAATGTACTTATTTCGATGCATCAAGTCCAAAACGGTTCCAACGAATTTTGCCATTAAACCATTTCACGTCTCTATCTAACGACAACCAAACAAACATTGGACGCCCTACGATATGGTCTTCAGGCACAAATCCCCACATACGCGAGTCGGCTGAATTGTGACGATTATCACCCATCATCCAATAGTAATCCATTTTGAAGACATACTCTGTTGCAGGTTCACCGTTGAGATATGCCACCCCATTGTGATAGTCAAGCGTATTACGCTCATAATTAACGATACACTGACGATAACGAAGTATATTATCCTCTGTCAACTCAATAGTTTCTCCTTTCGCAGGAATCCATAATGGCCCATAATTATCTCTATTCCATTTATATGTATAGGCCAAAGGATAAATAGGTGTATGCATTTCTGGCAAAATCTTCTCCACTGCCACTTGCTCCACCATTGGCAACTCTTTCACTTTTACAAGCACCTCTTCTGTCATTGCCATAACATAAATAGGTCCCCATGCACCATTATTTTTTGGCTCCAAACCTATGCGTGTAAGATATGGAGCATAATCGTTACCATTAAGTGTAGATGTTTCGGTAACACTAACACCTAATTTATGTAATGCATCGGCAGTAAATGTCGCACCATTTGTTTGAACAAAATAATTGTGTTGCACTCCTTTAGGATTTTCAAACACTTCTCCATCAACATATAACACATTGTCGCGCAACTCAATAGTCTGACCCGGCAAGCCTACACAGCGTTTAACGTAATTCTCACGACGGTCAACAGGACGCACTACTAATTCGCCTAATTGAGCCTCTTGTTGACGTATTTTTTTAGCTCCAGTAGCCATACGCTCCACGAAATTGTCGTATGGTATCACACTATCATGCTTAAACATACGAAAAGCAATAGTATTTTGTGCAGCTTGGAAACACAATGAGTAATAGTCTGGATTTGCACACAATTGTGGTACTGTATCACCAGCAGGGAAGTTAAACACCACGATATCACCCAATTCCACCTTATCCCAACCTTTCAAACGACGATATTCCCATTGTGGTTTTTCGATATACGATTTGCCTCCCCAAGGAAAAGTATGTTGCACAAGTGGAAACGACAACGGTGTGTTAGGTATACGAGGACCATAACTACATTTACTAACAGCAAGAAAATCGCCAACTTTCAATGTTTGCTCTAATGAAGACGATGGAATTTGATAGTTTTGGAACAAATATAGGTTAATAAAATAGACCGCCACCAATGCAAAAACTATCGCATCAATCCACGAACAAATGGTATATAATGTCTTATTTGTATTCTCATATTTTTTCCACCAAGTCCAAGGGATAAACTTAGTAATAAAAATATCAAAGATAAACGGATACAACAACATCCACCAAAAGTTGCCTACCCACACAATAAACAACACATAGATAAGCGACCAAACAGCCAACCTAATCCACGATGAAATCGGTCTTTTTAAACGAGAAAAATTCATATTTTATAGATATTTAATATTTTTTTGAGAATACAGAAGAACATAAATTATTGTTTTTGAAACGTGATTTTTATCGCTAAATGCTCAAAGAGCGTTAGTTTCCATTAATTATTCATTAATTTTTTTATTTACGATTAATTTATGGTAATTTGCGTTAAATAAAAAAGAAAATTATGTTTTTATGTTCTTATCGTCTGCTTAATATTAGTCCCTTACTCCTTCATTAAGTCCGACATCGAATAAAATCCTGCAGGTTTTCCTACCAAAAACTCTGCCGCAACCACAGCACCTAAAGCAAACCCTTCACGCGACTTTGCCTCATGTGTGATAGTTATGGTATCCACAACCGAATCATATTTTATGATATGCGTACCAGGCACTTTGCCCTCACGCACAGCTTCAATAGGAAGTTGAGAGTTGTCCAACAAGTCCAATAATTGTGCATTGTGCATTGTGCATTGTGCATTGCTTAAAACCCACTCCTTCTTTCTATCAATATTTTCCAAAATACCTTCTGCCAACGTAATGGCTGTTCCACTTGGCGCATCTTTCTTCTCTGTATGATGAATTTCGGTCATAGCCACATCATAATTGTCATAACGATTCATCATTGCAGCCAATCGCTTATTCAATTCAAAAAACAAATTGACACCCAACGAAAAATTCGATGCCCAAAACAGAGTATATCCCTTCTCGGCAATCTCCTTTTTCAATTCTGGCAACACAGCATTCCACCCCGTAGTTCCTGACACTACAGGCACGCCTGCAGCCCACGCCCTACGATAATTCTCTACCGCCTTGGTCGGAATAGTAAACTCAATAGCCACATCTGCCGATGCAAATGCCTCTGATTCAAACTCATCTTGATTATCAACATCTACTTTCGACACTATCTCATGTCCTCGTTCAAGGGCAATACGCTCAATGATATGCCCCATTTTTCCATATCCTATTAATGCTATCTTCATATCAGTTTTCTCTAATAAAATCCAACGCTTCAAACACCTCTTCTTTTGTAACTATTTGATTGATACGCACATCACCAATACCAGCCAAAAGAGTAAAATTTATCTGATCGCCACTATTCTTTTTATCATGCGTCATCAATTCATAGAGTCTATCATACTCCTTGCATGAATAAGGGAACGCACCATAATACTCTTTAGCAAAAGCTACTATCCTCATCAACACATCTTTATCAAACCTCAATTTCACGAACGACAAATACAACTCCGCCACCATACCCCACATCACAGCGAATCCATGCAACATAGGCCGACCCACTTCATACGACAACGACTCGAACGCATGCCCCACTGTATGCCCAAAATTCAATGCCTTACGCTGCCCCTTCTCCTGTGGGTCAAGTTCAACAATCCTTTCTTTAATATCTAAATTCTGTTTCAGCAACAACGACAATCGACCACCATCAAATTCATCTAAATCATACTCTAACGTCTGCTCCAACAATATCAAATCCGCAATCAACGCATGTTTCACCATCTCGGTATAGCCCGACAACTTATTCTTAAAATCAAGTGTTTCAAAAAAATGCAGATTTATCAACACCTTTTCTGGCAAAGCAAACGCACCAATCTCATTCTTCAATCCTCTGAAGTTCACCCCCGTCTTACCGCCTGTTGCCGCATCCACCACTCCAAGCAACGTAGTAGGCACATTCACAAATCGCATTCCCCGCTTGAATGTTGACGCCACAAAACCACCCAAATCCGTCACAACTCCACCTCCCACATTCACCAACAACGACGACCGAGTAGCCCCATTATCCACCAATTCATTCCATACCCCAATAGCCGTTTCTATCGTCTTAAACTCATCTCCCGCCTCTATTTTTATAACATACGGATTCAATTCCGACAAATCCACTCGCCCTAAACAACACTCTGCCGTATTCTCATCAACCAACACAAAAACCCTATCAGCAGCCACAGCCTTCACAATCGCTGCCAACTCCACCTCAACCCTATCAGTTACCACAAAATTCCTCATACTATCATCTGTTGACTTTCGTCTGTAGACGGTTGACTATCACTTGCTCATCTCCAACATCTTATGTATTGGACGCACAGCACGTTCTCTAATCGCCTCATCCACCTCAATCGCAGGTTGTTCATCACGCAAACAAAGATACAATTTCTCCAACGTATTCATTCTCATATAATCACACTCATTTTTTGAACAAGCACGACCAGCAGGAGGCACAGGAATAAACTCTTTTTGAGGACAACGTTTTTGCATCTCATGCAAAATACCCGACTCAGTGCAAACCAAAAATTGAGTATATTCGCCATCCACAGCATAATTCAACAATGCCTGAGTCGAACCCACTACATCCGCCAAATCAGCAATCTCTTTCTTACATTCAGGGTGAACCAACACCTTAGCCTCAGGATATTGAGCTTTAAGTTCAATCAATTTTTCGAGCGAGAATTGCTCATGCACATGGCACGCACCATTCCACAACAACATATTTCTGCCCGTAACGGCATTGATATAACCACCAAGATTACGG
>JAZOMI010000159.1:0-18934 GCA_045653825.1 Candidatus Aphodosoma sp.
CTTACGTCTTGAGTTTGGAACTCTTTGATTTCGCCTGTGATGAGGCCTTTGTAGCCACGATAGATGGCTTTGACTTTGATGCCGTTGTAGATGGCTGCACGAGTGACAGCGCGCACTGCGGCATTCATTCCTGGAGCATCACCGCCCGAGGTGAGAACCCCGATACAATTCAATTTGTATTGCATTTTATTTAGTTGTTAATGTTTTTTCAATTTTCAATTTTATCTCCTCCATTAGCCATTTTGGGGTGCTTGTGGCTCCACAAATTCCTACTGATTTGGCTTTATCGAACCACTTGATATCGATTTCTTCGGGAGATGACACAAGGTAGGTGTGGGGATTCATGCTATGGCATTCATTGAATAGCACTTTGCCATTACTGCTTTTTGCTCCAGCAACAAATAAAATTACATCAAATCGGGTGGCGAATTCTTTAATATTGGGGATTCTGTTTGCTACATTTCGGCATATAGTGTCGTGATATTCAAAATGTATGCCGTTATTAAGTTGAGAGTTGAGAGTTGAGAGTTGAGAGTTACTCTGATTAATTTTTGTTTTTATAACTTCAACCAATTTATTGAAACCTTCGATTGATTTTGTGGTTTGCGAAAATAGGATTATTGGTTTATTAAAATCAATTTTATGTAAATCATTTTCGTCTTCAACAACTATGGCATTGCCTTCGGTTTGTCCTTCAAGACCTATTACTTCGGCATGCCCTATTTTGCCATATATGACGATTTGTGCATTGGGGTGAGAGGTGTAGGCTTGGTGGATTTTTTGTTGTAGTTTTAGCACTACGGGGCATGTGGCATCGATGATTGTTATATTGTTTTTGTGTGCTAATTCGTATGTATGTGGAGGTTCGCCATGTGCGCGTAGTAATACTCGTGCATTATGCAAATTTTCTAATTGTGTGTGGTCAATTGTAATTAGTCCAAGTTTGGTCAATCGTTCTACCTCTTGTCCGTTATGCACGATATCGCCAAGGCAATATAGTGGTTGTTGTTTTGTCAATTCTGTTTCGGCAGTTGTTGTTGCTCGCATTACGCCGAAGCAAAATCCTGAATTATTGTCGATTTCTATTTTCATATTTTAGATATTTAGTAACGAGTAGCAAGTAGCGAGACTTGCACCCTGCTCCCTATTCCTTGTTCCTTATTAAAAGTCTAACTCGACACGCCATTTGACAGCGAAATTTTGAGCATCAGGACTTGTGCTATTGCGGTGAGTCAAACGCCATACGAAGGCAATATCTCCAATTTTTAGGATGTTAGAGAAGCCGAATCCACATTCGATATATGGCATTTTGTTCCAGCCTTGTTCGTTGTTATATAAGTTGGCAGGCATGGCTAATATGCTATCGTCTTTGTATTTATTGCTCAAATATCCGTATCCGATATTGAATATTATGTCTTCACGAATGCCGAGTTTTTTGACGTAAGGAATATAGCCGAATATGTATCCGCGGGTTTGATAACGAACGTTTAATGCAGTATAATAGTCGCTCATCAACTCCATAGAGCCAAGCAACATGAAGTCGGTGTCGTGGCGGTAGGCTGTGCGTGACGAACGAGCCATTACAAGAGCTGGAAATGGGGCGTTGCCTACTACGGCATTGGCTTGGAATGCCCAATGTATTTTACCGAAACCGAGTGCGGTGTGTTGTTGTGCATATATGCCAAATTTACCGAATAGGCTATGATAAGGTTCGTTGAATGCCGAGCCAGGGATTTTTAAGTATCCACCTTCGGCGGTGAGGTGCACGACAGGATATTTACTATTTAGATATATACGGTGGAAGAAGTAGTCTAGTGAACTTTGTTGCCATGACAAGCGGAAGTCGGTGCGTAACCCTACATGACTATAATATGGCACTTCTGCTCCTTTATGAATTAATGGAATAAATCGGTTGCCATAATAGTTTTGGGTAAATGCATTTAGTCTGAATTTAAATCCTGGTTTTTCGTATTGATATTGTGCTCCTATACGTCCTCGCATAAGCACAGAAACTGGACGATAAATCATGACCCATGAATTCACGAGATTTTCGATGTCATGCACACGGGTTTCGGCATAGATGTCGGAATCATCGAAACCAATACGTTCGGTTTTGTGGTTGTATGTCAAAGAGAGAATATTGCGTTTGGTAGATCCAAATCGCCATTGAACATTACCGCCATAAGAGAATAGACCTTTGCTCGTGAGCATACCTTGAGTGTCGTATTGATCTTTATGACCATAACCTATGTAACCACCAAAAGTGAAATATTTGGCAAATGACTCGCCTGAACGTAGGGTGATACGAGGTGTTGCTCCTTCCAATTGGTTGAAGTGGAATAGATTTAGAACAGGACCTACATCAATTTTCCAAACATGGAGGTATTGATTTAGTATGATATCAACAGCCCAAGCCGATAGTTTTTGTATGCGGGTTTGATTGAGTGAGTCGATTTTATTCCATGTTGCTTCGAGTCTGTCATCGGTAGGGACATCAATTTTTTCTTCTTCATTACGAATCGTAAGTGTATCTGTAACGGATTTAGTGTTAATATACGACCGCTCTTCGCTTAATACGGCACCAAAATATTGTATATCTTTATTTGGATATAAATTGACATTCAAATTTAATCCTTGTTTTTCATTATTTGGGAAGATAGTATTTCCTAATGGTTCTGTTGTAAATCCATAATTCAGACTATTTAGATAGTTCACAGATGTATGTGATGGAATAGTCATATCTGTTTTGGTGATTGCGTATGTTGCCGAGTCAATCCACATATCACCTTTGAATAGAAGTCCTTGATTGTGTTTTGGTGTAAAACGTATTTGATAATTCTTTCTACCATTTATCTCAGTGCTATCAGCTAAATATAGATTATAATATAATTTAGCATTAGGTGCAACCGGACTCATAAAGTTGCGACCTAATATTGTAGAGTATGGCTTGTATGGATTAATGTCGGGTGTGTATGCTGCTATGATTTGTTGCCAATGTTCGGCAGGAAAAATATTTAATGCATTTTGTTTCGAGTCTAATAGGGTAGAATGACTACTATCTGCGCCTAGTTTTAAGTCATGAATCGATTGGTTGATATATACGGGTAGAGAGAAAGTTGTATCGGTCTGTTCTATTGCTCCACTCATCAAATCTTTGAATAATTTTCGTTGTAATGCCTTTTGTTTGATATTGGTTAGGTTGATTGCCGTAATATCATTCATCGTTGTTGTCAGATTGACCACATTTTCGGGATTATTCACATGACGATTTTCATATACTTTTTTTAGCAACAAAATAGCCTCATCTTGTTTAGGTAATGCAATTACCTCATCTAATATCGAAATATCTTCTTTAAGATATATTCTTATCATTTGGTCTTTTCCGAAGTCAAGTTTTATTTGGCGTTGTTTGTAACCTACAACACTTGCAATCAATGCGCGTTGAGGTTCATCACTACGAAGCATAAAAAATCCCTCTTCGTTTGTAGTGCATCCTATGTTTGTGCCTTTAAACCATACACTTGCAGCTTCCAGTGGCTGTGAGTCTTCTGCCGAAAGCACTTGCCCTACAACTACAATGTCTTGAGAAAAACAATGCATAATGCATAAAGCACAATGCACAATCAGTAATAATATAAATCGTCTATACTTCATAATTTTTATTCTTCTCTATTTTTCACTCTTCTTCTTTACCATTCAATTTTGTCGAGAATGCCATTGAGGTAAGCTATAGTGACACCATAATTGGTAATTCGTACGTTGGCAGTTTGTGCATCCTTCATTCGATTAAGCATCTGAGTGCGACTAAACATACATGCCCCACAGTGAATAATAAGGTCATATTGCGTTAAATCTACGTTCCAATCGTTGCCTGAAACAATATCAAATTTGATATTCGGGTCAATTTTTTTTCGTATCAAAGCAGGTATTTTTTCTCGACCTATATCTTCTGCCAATGGCGCATGCGAGCAGGCTTCGGCAATCAAAACTCGACTATTAGCCTTTAGTGTAGATAGAATTTTTGCACCTTCTATAAATTCATGGATATCTCCTTTCCAGCGAGCAAAAAGTACCGAAAACGAGGTTAAGCGCGACTCTTTGGGTTTTTGCTCATATACCGTTTTGAAATCTTGCGAATCTGTAACAATCAGTGCTGGTGCAGTCTTTAATGTTTCGAGTGTCTGGCTGAATTTTTGTGTTGTTGTACATATTGTTGTACAGCCATAGTCTAACAATTCGCGTATTGTCTGCACTTGTGGCAAAATCAATCGACCTTTAGGGGCTTGAATATCTTGTGGCATCACAAGCACTACGGTGTCGGTCGGTTTCACAAGGTGTGTTACTATCGACAATTCTTGTTGGTATTGCGATTGAACAAAACCTATTGCCTTTAGAATTTCTTCGCGACCCTGTTTTTGGGCTACATTGATGTCGATATATTCGTTTGCGCCAAACAATTTTTTGATGTATTCGGTTTTGGGGGTAATATTTGGTGTTTCTAATAATTGTGCATTGTGCATTTTTCGCCAAGGCTCAAGACCATTGGTTGTGCATTGTGCATTATAAAAATTATTTATCACCAACAAAGCCTTACTCCTTTCTCTTATCAACCCAAACCATTTTACTGCCTCTTGCAATTCCTCTTTTTTATCAAATATCGTACTTGGTACAACAAAAATTGCGATATCACAACGTTTTAACACCTCTTTGGTCTTTGTAACCCTCATTTCGCCCAACGTGCCATAGTCGTCGTATCCCGCTGTATCAATAAACACACACGCTCCTAATCCATTTATTTCAATAGGTTTACTCACTGGGTCGGTCGTAGTTCCAGCTACATCGCTGACTATACTCACCTCTTGCGATGTAAGCATATTGACCAACGACGATTTGCCTGCATTGCGTGGCCCAAATATTCCTATGTATGTTCTTTCTGTCATCTATTAGTGTGAAATTTGTGAATAGTAATTTTTGCGAAGTAACAAATCGAATAAACGAAATATAATGGATGATAATTTTCAACTTTCAACTCTCAACTTTCAACTCTCAATTTTCAATTTCTAATAGTCCTTCAGGCACTTCTACAATCATGGTGTGTTTATCTGGATCTAAATCCAATACCTCAACCGCGCCAACAGGCACGAGTGCATCATTGTCAAGCACAAACAGTACATTGGCAGTCGTGTCGTCAATTTCCACAATTTGTCCAATCACTTGTCGTTGAGGTGTCAACATAGTGAAACCTACATAATAATTTATCGACATTTCATCATCTTCGCCATCATCAAGTGCCTCTTTCTTAACGTATGCTTTTTTGCCGAAAAACGGGCGTACTCGTTCCTCGGTATATATGTCCTCGAACAACACAAGTGCCACAGTGTCACTTTTATATCGGTAGTCATCAATAAAAAATGGCACAAATATACCATCAATATCAACAATGATATATGGCGTATCTTCAAGGTCGAAATCAATATTCAGTTCCAAATTGATTTCGCCCTTGATGCCATGTGTTTTTCCAAAAACACCTACTGGAGCTATTTCTTCTAAACGAATCATATTATTTTTTACTTACAGCTTTTGGTAAGTGATATTCCACAGGACCCTTTATCAATGCGCGCACAACAAGTATTGCACCAAAAATAATGAATGGCACAGACAACCATTGTCCCATGTTATAGGTCATATCTACTTCAAAGTCCGATTGTGGATTTTTGATTATTTCAATAATTTGGCGTGATATGAATATGCCGAGAAAGCCAACGCCTGTCAACAAACCATTGTATTTACCAGCATCCTTTTTCCAATACATCCAGTATAACACGAAGAATACCAAAAGATAAGCCAATGATTCATAAAGTTGAGTAGGGTGGCAAGGTATAGTATTGTTGATGTCGCCACGTACAAATACGAATCCCCATGGCAAATTGGTTGGTTCACCATAGATTTCCGAGTTCATTAAGTTGCCGATACGAATCAAGCAAGCAACGAACGCCGAGCCTATAAACACGCGGTCGGTGAGCCAAAAGAAACTCACTTTTGTCATATATTTGGTTAGTAGCCATGCAGTCAACACCATAGCGGCAGCGCCGCCATGTGAAGCCAAACCACCGCGCCAAATCATGAATATTTCCAATGGATGTTGCGAGTAATATGCCCAATCGTAGAAAAATACATGTCCTAAGCGCGAGCCTATGATTACAGCCAAAATAAAATAGACAAACACCTTGTCGAGCCACTCTTCAGGTGCGCCATCATGTTTGAACGTCTTGCCAATAATATTTATCGCAACAAAAAATCCAAACGCATAAATCACTCCGTACCAGCGTATTTCAAGTGGTCCGAGTGACAATGCCACGGGATTTACATCCCATATAATACTTAATAAATCCATAATTTAAGTTGAATTGTGAAAGTTGAAATGTGAAAGTTGAAATGTGAAAGTTGATGCCGAAGGTAAATTTCAACTTTCAACTTTCAACTTTCAAATTATTTACGCTTTTCTTACTATCGCAATCGGAGTTTGTTGTGAAGATTGTCCGAGAGGATTATCTTTAAACAATGCTTTTAAGAATTTTTCGTCCAACGATTTGCTTGATTTGCCAAGAATGTCCACATTCAAGTCGTTAGCATCTAATACGATAAATTCATTGCCCAATTTTTCTTTCATTTGGCGAGCCACCTTGTCAGGATTTTTAGGTGCCATTTTAGCATACTGATTGTATGGAGGCAAGGTATATTCGCATGGTCCATCAATAGCGTATGCTCTTTGGCCACACACTTTATAGAATGCACCGCGTACACCGAAAGGTTTTGTTACTAAAGCGGCTAAACAACCAAGCAAAATACGTGGAATACCCACATCCTCAATTGCCAATTGCATTGTATAAGGACTACCCAAACCAATACCGTATGGTGATTTATATACAAATTTCACTAAAAATTTCGCCAACCACGATGGGTGGATATCATTGATGTGGAACGAACGACCCTGTGTGATAGCCACAATTTTTTCACTGCAGAAGATAATATCACCCTCTTGACGAATATCTTTTGTGTATTTATCTACTACCTCGCTGAGGTCGTCTTCGCGCATTACAACGTGAGTTTTTACTGGAATACGTAAATACTCAACACCATCAATCATGATGGTCAATTTTTTTCCTTCGTTAGCTTGAAATTCCATAATATTTTATTTTTTATTGATTAATAATCATTTGTGAAGTTTCTACTATTCTCAACTTATAATATTCCTTTTTTCATTTTCATACCATGCTCCATATTCATCTCCTTGTAAAGAAACAAATATCGTATCTCCATTAGGTTGTATTACTTTATGTGTAGTTGGATCTGCAGGAGAGGCAAAAACTAGAAAAGAAATATTTATATTGAATAATAAAAAACTAATTAATCTTCTCATAATATTCTAGTTTTTAGGTTTAATGATAAAATAAGCTATGGTGTCAGTTAAAACATTCGTTTTGAAAAATTCCTCGCAAGTTTGACATCCTGGAGGTGGTGTTGTATTTACATTGTTAAAAAATGTATTTTCTGAATTTAGATTTTGATGATATCTATATACACCACCATCAATTTTACTACCTCTGCAATCATAAATATGTATCCAACTGCTATATTCTCCTTGAATATCAATTACTACAAAATTTTCTTGGGTAATACTATTTTGAAATAAAAAGAAAAATTCAGGTTGTATCAATCCTGTTGTTTTAGAGAAGTGAGAATTATATACGTTATATAATCCTTTCAACCACTCTAAATTATTTATTGGGTCTTTAACGCCACAGCATTCAACATCAGGATTTACCCAAATTGTGCGTTCATATTCAATAGGTTTTTCTGTTGAATTATTTTCGCAACTTGTCAACAAAAACACAGCAAAAATAACAACAATAAAAATTGATTTTTTCATGTTTTTTTAGATTTTAAGGTTAGATTTTGAGTTAGTAATAAACTTGGTTCGTTTATTTTATAATCATTTGTGAAGTTTCTACAATTTGATTGTCTATGATTAATCTGAGCACATATATTCCGCTACTTAATCCATCTAAGTTCATTGTAATAGTAGGGTTGTTTTCAGGTAGATCCATTTCTCTTACTTTGCCATGTATTGTATGCCATAATTCCAATCTATATGCACCCATATAAGGTTCAGATTGATTTATAGCCATAGTTTGTATATCATTTTCATTGACTAAGCTTCTGCTGATAACATTAATTTCTACGTTGCCAGATGCTGGATTCTGAAAAATAACACCGCCATTAGGTATAACTTGCAGTAATATAGTGTCTGCTTCAGTATCACTACAACCACCAATAAATTCTGCAACCATACTGATTGCGATAGAATTTCCAGTGCCAATTACCACTGAGTTTCCGTATTTTGTATATGTACCATTAATGTCTGATATAGTCCATCTTACATTAGATTCCCAATTTTCTTCAACGGGATATTTTAAAGAGAACACATAGGCACTATTTGGTTCTAATGGGCTATCTGCGCCATAACCCATATCATCTATTTTTGTGTCATTTGGCATATAAATTCTTTTCTCTAAAGTATATCTATTGCCATTGAATGTAATATGAGCGTATATACTACGAGCTCCTTGATATGGTTCTATTATCATTGCGGAGTTTGTAGAAACCTCATTTGAGCTAAAAGGACTTGGAAGAGCCGGTATTCCTGGCATAGGGTTGTCTAAATCTGATGATTTGCTTTGAATACCTCTTTTGAATATAACATTTTTTGTGCCTTGACCCGAACCAAAGGAAAAAGGAATTTTATAAAATACCTCATTGCCTGTATATCTTTCAAAATCCCATTCAATAGTAGCCTCAGTAGGTACATGTTTCAACGAATATATTGCTGAATCACATAGTATATCAGGCCCTTCAATTTCTGGATTAAGTACAAATCTAATAAAACTTTCACCTCCGATAATAACTTCACTTATGAAACATACATCTTTATTTTGTGTTGGTGTTCCATTCCACGCACAGTTTGATGGTTCAGATGTTGATGTAAAATATATGTTGTTAGAGTAATAATTCCAAAAAGGGGCAAACATATTATTTATATCGCCATAAGAATCGGCCGAACCAGTCGGTTTTGCAATATGATTATTTGCATCTACAACATACATGTTTTGAGGATGTTTAATGTTTATTTTATCTGATGCAACATTTTCAATTCCAGCATTAACATGATAGATAACTAAGCCTGGTCCTGGTAAACCAGTACCTTGTCTATTTTCTAAAAGATAATATTCTCCAGGAGTAGAAGTTGATAATTTGTAGATACTATTTTTGTCTAGTTCTGAAGCTCGTAATGTATATAATTTATTACTTCCAGATAATTCAGTTGCAGTTGCCCAACCAAATATTTCTGTTTTAATATATGGATTGGGATGAGCTGGAGAATGTCCATTATTATTGTGATTTCCACTAGCCATTAAATCCCATTGACCTGTTCCTGAAAAATAACCACCTGTTTTATCTCCATTTCTATCATAAAAATCTGGAGCACCAAAAGCATGTCCCATTTCATGACAAATAGTTCCAATAGCTGCATATTGGTCATAACTTAATTCTGATGTTATAATATATTTAGAAATCCACACCCAATCGCGTAATATTCCTTGCATATAACCTTGATGAGGCCAAATAGCATTTGGTATATAATTTCCCCCTAAATCACCCGCAAAAACTATATGAACAAAATCAACAATACCATTATTGTCATTGTCAAATTGTGACATATCAACCTCTTTTGCAGCTTTGCAAACAGCTTCATAAACTAAAGCACTCGTCATTGCATCACTATCGTCTTCTGATGTCCAATTTCTCCCATAATGAATTCTATTGAAATTTGCTGTGTACGGACCAACAACAGTAGAATTTATGGATAATTGCCCGTAAGAAACCTCTTCCCAATATTCCTTTACACTACCAGTTATATTGTTTTCATTACTTGGGTGCTTAAAATTTTCTCCCTCCATTAAATCTTCGAAATAACTTTTTATTGTTGTTGGGTGCTCAAATTTAACATCCTTAAATTGTATTAAAATAGTTAAAACATTTATATTTCCTTTATTTTTTGCAGGACATCTTACTTGTGAAATATTTAATGTAGCTCCTTGTTCTATGGCTTGTGCAGTTACTGTATCTTCTAAATTCGGACTGATTAATGCATCATTATTTAATTGATTATAAAAATTTTGTCTATAGTTATCTATTACAGTATGTACATTATTAAGACTTATTCCTGTCGGATTATATGTGTGAGAGACTATTTGATTTGTTAAAATTAAATCTCCATTGTTGTCGACTTTTACATATACCCAAAAGTTTGATGAATTTTTTTTGATAACATACCCATTAAGAGTCTCGTACCAACTGCCATATTCATCTCCTCGCTGTACGATAATAATACTATCGCCATTAGGTTGAGCTATTTTAAATGGAGTTGTAATTACTTGGCAGGAAAATATCTGGAATGATATTAAATTCAATATAAATAAAAACAATAATTTCTTCATAATTAATTATAAGTTGTTTAATTTAGAAATTTATCTGTATATACATACGCTATTGTATCAATTAAAATATGTGTATCAAAAAAATATGCACATATATCACATTCAGGTTCTGAAATATACAACATTCTATTCTTTTTTTGTTTGGGTTCTAATAAATTATCATTAATATCACTATAATTACCTAAAGCCAACCTTTCACCACTGCAATAGTTTATAATATAAAATGCAGTAGGATAATGATACTTTCGTTTTATAATAATAAATTCCTCTAAAGTTGTTTTATTTTGATAAAGTAATATAAATTCTCCATATATTTTTGCCCCTAATACTAATTCTTCATTAAAATAAGAATCTTTATACCAATCTTTCAACCACTCCAAATTATTTATGGGATCTTTAACGCCACAACATTCCGCATCTGGATTTATCCATATTGTACGGTCATAGTTTCTTTCGCATCCTACCAATGAAATCAGTGCGAATATTGCAATAATAAAAATAGATTTTTTCATAGTGTTTTTATTTTTAATGTTCAACATTAAAATAAGCTATAGTATCGGTCAAAGTATGAGTTTTAAAAAACGTATCACAAATATAACATGGTTTAGGTGGACCTGGTAACTCTGATCTATAATTATTTTTTATATAATCAATTTTGTTTGAATTTGTATAATTATAGGCTCCGCCATCAATTACATTTCCATTGCAATCATAAATTATTACATAATTTATTTCATCTTTTATTTTGAATATAATAAAATCTTCATGCGTTGTGTTTTTTTGGAATAATAATATGTAATTAGAATATGAATATGATGCAGTTTGATATTCTTTAAAACGTGGAGTTTGTGATATCCACTCCAAATTATTCAAAGGGTCTTTAACTCCACAACATTCTACATCTGGATTTATCCAAATTGTGCGGTCATACTTTTTTTCACACCCCACTAATGAAAGTAAAGATAATGAAATAATAAAAATACATTTTTTCATGGTTTCAGATTTTTATAGTTAATTGTAGCGTTAAAATTTGGATTAGGGATACTTATCTTTTTGTGGGTTTGAATTGAAAAATTACAAAAACGGATTCATCCTTTTTTCATCGCCAATTGTCGTATATGGTCCATGACCTGGATATACGACTGTTTCTTCAGGTAATGTTATTAGTTTCTCTTGGATCGATTTTATCAAAGTTGTGTATGAGCCACCCTCTAAATCTGTGCGTCCGATTGAGCCAGCAAATAGCGAATCACCAGACATAAGCCACCCCACCGATGGAATATAAAAACAAACCCCACCGCGCGAATGGCCAGGTGTATGTATCACTTTAATTTCATTGTTGCCCAACATCAACACATCGCCATCTTTCAAATATCCCCCCAACTTCTCGGTTTTCACTTCAAAAGGTAGTCCAAACATTCGAGCCTGTTCACCCATTCGTGCTAGTAATGTCTCATCATCTTCATGTGCCATAGGCAAAACGCCATAACGCTCAGCAGCCCATGCATTGCCAAAACAATGGTCAAGATGCAAGTGCGTGTTGAGTATGTATTTCACCTTCAGATTATTATCGCTTACAAACGCCTCAATTCTCTCCTCCTCTTGAGGAAACAATGCCCCGCAATCCACTATTGCAGCTTCCATTGTCGTTTCGTCCCACACAATGTAAGTGTTTTCCTGAAATGGATTATTTTGTATCTGTTTTATTTTCATAGTGGCAAATAAACACCTTTTTTGGTTTCGAAAAATTCTTCGTTGAAAAACTCGCTTACATTATATAAGGTGGAAATGTTTTTAAATGGTGCAACTTCGTGTTGTAATTCGCCACCTTTCAAGCAAATCAACCCATTAGGCAATGCATTTTTGCTCTGTCCGCCAACATTCTTCTTCGTCAATTTCACCAAATCAGCCAACGGCATCACAGCGCGCGATACCACAAAGTCATATTTCTCCTTCACATTCTCCATCCTTTCGTGTTGGAATGTCACGTTTGTGAGTCCAATCGCAGTCGCCACCTCTTGTGCCACACGCACCTTTTTGCCTATCGAATCAACCAAATGAAACTTACATTCCGGAAACATGATAGCCAACGGAATACCCGGAAAACCACCACCTGTGCCAACATCCACTAATGTAGTACCAGGTTGAAAGCGCAAAATCTTAGCAATCGCAAGCGAGTGCAACACATGGTGTTCATACAAATTATCAATGTCTTTGCGCGAAATCACATTGATTTTGCTATTCCAATCTTGGTATAATTCAAAAAGTGCAGCATATTGCTCTTTTTGTTTCTCTGTTAAATTTGGAAAATACTTTAATATCTTGTCCATGGGTTCTGGGTTAGAGGTTAAAGGTTTGAGATTAGTGCCGAATGGCTAATTATGCATTGTGCATTATACATTGTACATTTTTGAAGTACAAAGATACATTTTTTTCATCATTTTGCCAATTATATTGCCAAAAATATTCTTTTTTTCTCTTTTTTTTAATCCATTTCATCAGCCAAATTTCTCTTTTTTTTTATATTTTTTTTATTTTGTACTCTGGTTTTATATATTTTTAACAAATTCATCCTATATTTTAACTTTCAATAACAATTTTATAACTCTTTCAAAATCAACAATCTTTGTGGGATTTTTACAAAAACTAATTTTTTAAAAAATTCTCAATTTGTATATATTGAGCAAAAACGTGCAATTTTTTATCAAAAAAACAATGATTTTTGAAAAAAAAACATTTACTTTGCAACGAATTTGTGTCGAAGATTATATTTTGATGATTTTTTATCGAATTATACTTTCACAAAGAAAATAGAAAATTAATTTATTAACTAATTAAAAAATTACTATTATGTCTGAAGTAGCAAACAAAGTAAAAGAGATTATCGTTGAAAAACTTGGTGTTGAAGCAAGCGAAGTAACTGAAGCAGCTAGCTTTACTAACGATCTTGGTGCTGATTCATTGGATACAGTAGAATTGATTATGGAATTCGAACGCGAATTTGACATCCAAATCGCTGAAGAAGACGCTGAAAAAATCACTACTGTAGGTGAAGCTATCGCTCACATCGAAGCAGCTAAAGCTTAATCTCTCGAATTTTTTATAGTAACTTAGTAACAAGTAACGAGTAACGAGAATCTTTATTCTTTCTTGTTACTCGTTACTCGCTACTATAAATCTATTTTTGCTATTTATTTTGTTTATGGAATTAAAACGTGTAGTTGTTACTGGTATGGGTGCCATCACACCAATTGGCAATAGCGTCGAAGAGGTGTGGAATAACGCTGTGAATGGCGTGAGTGGTGCTGGTCCTATAACTCATTTTGATACTGAAAAATTCAAAACTAAGTTTGCATGTGAAGTGAAAAACTTCAACGTGGCAGATTATATAGACCCAAAAGAGGCTCGCAAAATGGACCTCTATAGCCAATATGCCATCGCTGCAGCTAAACAAGCTATGGCCGACTCTAAAATGGACCTCGAAAAAGTCAATCTCGATCGTATCGGTGTCATCTATGGCGTAGGTATTGGCGGTCTCCGTACTTTCGAAGAAGAGTATGGTTATTACGAACGCACTAAAGAAAACGGACCTAAATTTAATCCATTCTTCATTCCTAAAATGATTTCCGACATCTCTGTTGGTCATATCTCAATCATGTTTGGTTTGCGCGGTCCTAACTTCGTTACTACATCTGCTTGTGCGTCATCTACCAATGCGCTTATCGATGCTTTCAACTATATCCGTCTTGGCAAAGCCGATGCTATCATAGCTGGTGGTGCCGAAGCAGCTCTCACTGTTGGTGGCGTTGGTGGTTTCTCGGCTATGCGTGCTATCTCTACTCGCAACGACGACCCACAAGGTGCTTCTCGTCCTTTCTCTAAGAGTCGCGATGGTTTCGTGATGGGCGAAGGTGGTGCAGCTCTTATTCTCGAAGAATACGAGCATGCAGTAGCTCGTGGCGCTCATATCTATGCCGAAATGGTTGGTGGCGGTCTCAGCGCCGATGCTCACCACATGACTGCTCCTCACCCAGAAGGTTATGGAGCTTATAAAGTGATGAAAAATGCGCTTGAAGATGCAGAAATGTCGGCTGAAGATATCGACTATATCAATGTGCACGGTACTTCAACTCCTCTTGGCGATATCTCTGAAGTAAAAGCAATTAAAAAACTCTTTGGTGATCACGCTTACGAATTGAATATTTCATCTACCAAATCTATGACAGGTCACCTTCTTGGTGCTGCTGGAGCTGTCGAAGCTATGCTCACAGTTCTCGCTGTTGCCAACGATACAGTGCCTCCTACAATCAACTTCCACGAAGGCGACGAAGACCCTGAAATAGATTATAACCTAAATCTTACATTCAATAAAGCGCAAAAACGCCCTGTCCGTGCTGCCTTGTCAAATACATTTGGTTTCGGCGGTCACAATGCAACCGTTATTTTCAAGAAAATCTAATTGACTTTATTGTAAAATAGAATATATAAGCATTTGGTTTGGTCTGTTATTGCAGGACTAAATCAGATGCTTATTCTTTTTTCTAATAAGTAGAACTAATATTTCGATAGATAGGATATATAAAAAAACTAGAAAATTTAGATTGATTAGATAATTTTCAATTCTCAATTCTCAATTCTAAAATGGCTCTCATAAAACCCCTCAGAGGATTTACTCCTGAAATTGGCAAAGATTGCTATCTTGCCGACAATGCCACAATCATTGGCGACACAATTATTGGCGAAGGTTGTAGCATTTGGTTCAATGCAGTGTTGCGTGGCGATGTTAACTCAATACGCATTGGTAATCACGTGAATATTCAAGATGGAGCAGTGCTTCATACACTATATCAAAAATCGACAATCGAGATTGGCGATTATGTAAGTGTAGGTCACAACGTAACTATCCATGGAGCTAAAATCGAAGACTACGCTCTTATCGGTATGGGTGCTACAGTGCTCGATGGTGCTGTCGTTGGCGCAGGTGCTATTATTGCTGCTAATGCTTTGGTTTTGAGCGGTACTATTGTGCCTCCTAACACAATTTGGGCTGGCGTTCCTGCTAAGCAAGTCAAAGAGGTGGCTCCAGAACAAGCCAAAGAAATCAACCAAAAAATAGCCCACAACTACGCAATGTACGCTAGTTGGTACACAGAAGAATAATTAAAAATTAATAATAAACAATTAAGAATGAATAATGAAGGATGAATAATTAAGAATTAATTCCTCATTTCTCATTCCTCATTTCTCATTCCACATTCCTCATTATTATGGTAAAGCATATTGTATGTTTCAAATTGGCTGAACCTACAGCTAAATTGATTGAAGAGACTAAAAACGTATTGTTGTCGATGCGTGGCAAGGTGCCTACAGCGCTTGATGTTCAAGTAAATTGCGACGAATTGCATTCTGCTCGTTCGTATGATATCATTCTTGAAGTCTTGGTCGAAGATTGGGCTGCACTTGATGTATATCAACAAGATATGTATCACTGCAATATCGTAAAAAAACACATGCATGCAGTGGCACAAAGCAGTATCGCACTCGACTTTGTGGTTAATAAATAATCGTTTAACGATGAGTTATAAATATTTTATCTTTGCAATTGTATTATCTTTTTTATCGGCGTGTGGGTTTACGTCTCGTACTGAAAAGTCGAAACAAGATAATACGATCGTTAGAGTTGTGCCTATATTCAATCCTGATAGTGCATATCACTATGTAAAAGCACAATGCGATTTTGGACCTCGTGTGCCAGGTACAGATGCCCATTATGTTTGTCTTGCCTATTTTGTAAAACAATTCAATCGCTTTAATGCCGATACAGTGATTGTCCAAGAGGGCGAAATGACTATCTATGATGGCACTAAAAAGCCAGTTCGCAATGTGGTGGCATCGTATGGTATAGATAAACCCAATCGTGTGATTATATGTGCTCATTGGGATAGTCGTCCGTTTGCTGATAATGACATAAATCCCGATAATCGACGTAAACCTATAATTGGAGCTGACGATGGAGCGAGTGGCGTGGGGGTAATATTGGAGTTGGCTCGTCAATTAGGTATGAAAGATGCATCTGTTGGTGTTGATTTGATATTGTTCGACCTCGAGGATTGGGGTGCACCTGATTGGGAGCAATCAAAACTTGCCGATGGAGGTTGGGCTTTAGGCTCAAAATATTGGGCTTCACATCCACATATTCCTGGCTATCAGGCGCAGTTTGCTGTATTGCTTGATATGGTAGGTGGGCGAGGTGCTCAGTTCTATCGTGAGTATTTTTCTGAACAATATGCCGGTTGGGTAGTGGATCGTGTGTGGAATAAGGCAGCCGATTTAGGCTTAGGTCATGTGTTTGTTAATCAACGTGGCGGTGGAGTTACCGACGATCATATCAATGTCATTCGTGCAGGTATTCCATGTATAGATATAATTCATTTTAAGGCAGACACCGAGTCGAGCTTTGGCGATTATTGGCATACTCATAATGATGATATGCGTAATATCGACCCTGTTACACTTGATGCTGTAGGACGTGTTTTGATGGAAACAATTTATTAGGGAGTAAGGAGTAGGGAATAGGGAGTAGGGAACAGGGAGTAGGGAGTAAGGAGCAAGGAGTAGGGAACAGGGTGTAGGTGTATTAAACTATAGTTTTTATAGTTGCTATAATCACTATAGTTGCTATAATTGCTATAGTCACTATTTATTATTAAATTTTATGTTACAGAATCATTTAAAACCCAATTGCATCGAAGTCGGTGTTGATGAAGCAGGGCGCGGATGCCTTGCAGGCGACGTTTATGCCGCTGCCGTAGTTTTACCTGAGGGGTTTTGTAACGATTTGCTGAATGATAGTAAGCAATTGACCGAAAAACAACGTAACGAATTGCGTATTATCATTGAGCGCGAGGCAGTTGCTTGGGCTGTTGGAGTAGTGACCGCTAAAGAAATTGATGAAATAAATATTCTTAATGCCAGCATATTGGCAATGCATCGTGCTTTAGAACAAGTAGAAAAAAGAATAAAATTCGACCATATTATTATTGATGGAAACCGATTTAAACCATATAAAAACATTGAGTATCAAACTGTGGTTAAGGGCGATGGCAAATTTATGTCGATAGCGGCAGCCTCTGTGTTAGCAAAGACGCACCGTGATGAATATATGTGCCGTTTGCATGCCGAGTATCCGCAGTATGATTGGAAAGGCAATAAAGGCTATCCAACAAAAAAACATCGTTTGGCGATAGAGCAGTATGGCACTACGCCATATCATCGTATGACCTTCCGCTTGTTGGATACACAACAAACATTAAATTTTGATTATGAGTAAAAAAGGATATAATACACGAGATGTGAAACGTGAAACACAAAATGATAAAAAGCGTAAAATATTAAAATCACTAAATCGTTTTTGGATTAAAATACAATTCTGGAAACCTACTAAATATCAAGATTTATTAGGCTTTAGAGAAGGAAATAGTAAATTATATGACATAGCTTTCATTCATAGTTCGATGTCGCAACGCGACAAGAAAGGACGTGTGGTGAACAACGAGCGTTTGGAGTTTCTTGGTGATGCTGTTCTCGAAACTGTGATGAGCGAAATGGTCTATAAGCACTATCCAAGCCAAAAAGAAGGCTGGCTCTCTTCGGTGCGTGCTTTATTGGTACGTCGTAAAACTACTAATGAATTGGGCGAAAAGATGGGGTTACGCGACTATGTGGTTATGCGTAAGGGAAATAACAATTTCAACAATATTACAGGTAACCTTTTCGAAGCGTTGGTCGGAGCTGTTTATCTCGACAAAGGCTATGATGTGGCGGCTGATTTTGTAATGCGTTCTTACAAAAAGTATATCAATATGGAAAAACTCTTGCGCAAAGAGCAGAACTATAAATCTATGCTTTTGGAGTGGTGCCAGCGCGAGCGCAAAGAGTTCTATTACGAACTTATAGAAGAAACTCGTATAGAGGACAACAAAATACGTTTTCAGTCGCGTGTAGTGATTGAAGGCAGACCGATGGGTTATGGTGTAGCTAATAGCAAGCGTGAATCGGAACAAGCTGCTGCTAAGCAAGCTATACAAACTTTAAAGGCTTGATTTTTACTAATTAGACTAATACGTCAATTGGTTTAATTAGACTATTTATAATTAAAAAATCTATCTTATGGAATTAATTCATTTTTCAAAACTTGTTGCCGCTAAAGCAAAGAAACAAGCCAATCGTGTAGCATTGTATTATCGTGACTACTCCGTTGCGAAATGGGTAGAAATCACTTGGCGTGAGCTTCACGAAAAAGTAGAACGTGTGGCTCGTGCTTTGGTCTCTCTCGGAGTTAAAGAGGAAGACCGTGTTGCTATCTGTTCGCAAAA
>JAZOMI010000160.1:0-5905 GCA_045653825.1 Candidatus Aphodosoma sp.
CACCGCCACATCACTTGGCGCGCTGCTGGCACAAGTCTTTCAGGCCAAGCCATCAGCGATGATATCCTTGCCGTAGTGGGCAAAAAATGGGAGAAATACAGCATACTCGACGATGGCAAACGCATTGTGCTTCAACCTGGTATCATTGGCCAACGCGTCAACGAACTCCTTGCTCCTTACCGCCGCAAGTTCGGTCCCGACCCAGCTTCTATCAAAAGTGCTATGGTGGGTGGCATCATCTCCAACAATGCTTCGGGTATGTCGTGTGGCATCCATGCCAATAGCGACAAAATGTTGCAATCTGTGCGCATAATTCTCTCCGATGGCACTATTCTCGACACTGGCGGTGCTCAAAGCCGCGATGCTTTCTGCCAATCTCATCCCGAATTCATTGCTCACATCGAGGCTCTTCGCGACCAAACCCGCGCCAATCAAGCGCTTACCGACCGCATCCGTTCTAAATATAGCATCAAGAATGTGACGGGTCTCAACATTCTTCCGTTCATCGAACACGACGACCCTTTCGACATCATTGCCCACCTTATGGTTGGCTCCGAAGGCACTCTCGCCTTCCTCTCCGAAGCCACTATGACCACTCTGCCTATCCTACCTCACTCGGCAAGTGCGCTCATCTATTTCCCCGACACTCGCAATGCTTGTGGCGCTGTTATTCGCCTCAAACAAAATCCCGTGTCGGCAGTCGAACTATTTGACTATAAAGCCCTTTGCTCTGTCAAAGAGAGCGTAGAAGATTTCGAACAACTCCCTGCCACCACTATGGCGCTTCTCATCAAGGTGGAGGCTGAAACCGAAAGCGAACTCAACTCTCAGATCAATATTGTCAACCAAACTATTGCCGAATTCCAAACTCTTCGCCCTCACGCCTTTACGTCCGACCCTGCCACTGTCACTCAATATTGGGCTATCCGTTCTGGCATCTTCCCATCGGTGGGCAGCATGCGTCCCGTTGGCACCACTTGTCTCATCGAAGATGTGGCTTTCCCTATCCACCATCTTGTCGAGGCTACCGAAGAGCTACAACAACTCCTTGAGCATCACCACTACGACGATGCTGTCATCTATGGTCACGCCCTCGAAGGCAACTACCATTTCATCATCAACCAACGCTTTGACTCTCAAGCCGAAATCAATCGCTACGAGGCTCTTATGGACGATGTTGCTCGCCTCGTTGTCGACCACTACGATGGCTCGCTCAAAGCCGAGCACGGCACTGGGCGCAACATGGCTCCTTACGTCGAGCGCGAATGGGGCGCAGATGCCTACAATCTAATGAAAGAGGTGAAACAACTTTTCGACCCTCGCAATATATTCAATCCGGGCGTTATTTTCAACGACGACCCTAAGTGTCACATCTCTAATCTCAAACCACTTCCTCAATGCCATCCACTCATCGACCGATGCATCGAATGTGGCTTCTGCGAGGTCAACTGTGTCACTTGTGGTTTCTCTCTATCGTCGCGCCAACGCATTGTCGTTCAGCGCGAAATTGCTCGTCTACAACAATCTCACGAAGACGATGCTCGTCTCAATCAACTCATCAAGGAGTTCCGATATTTAGGCAACGTCACTTGTGCTGGCGACGGACTCTGCTCTACCTCTTGCCCTATCAAAATCAACACAGGCGAACTCATCCACGTTGTCCGCGAACGCGAAATTGAACAAAGCCGTATGGCTCAGTCTATTGGCAAATTTGCGGCTAATCACCTTGGTGCTATCGAAACTACTCTCGGAGTCGGACTCCGTCTTGTATCTGCAGCGCATTGGCTATTAGGCGATAAACTTATGTCATCCATCGCTCGTGGTCTCCACTATGGCACAGGCCAACTCATCCCACTCTGGACACCAGCTATGCCTCGCGCCACTCGCCGCCCAAAATTAAAGTCCACAACAAAGTCAAATATGGTCCACGAAGGAGAAAAGGATACACAAAATTCCTCACTCCTCATTCCTCATTAAAAGTTGTCTACTTCCCATCGTGCATCAATCAAACTATGGGCACTGCCAAACACGACCCCGACCAAACTCCGTTGATGCAAAAAACCGTGCAACTACTCGAAAAGGCTGGTTTCGAAGTCATCTTCCCTGAGAATATGAAGAATCTCTGCTGTGGCACAATATGGGAGAGCAAAGGTATGCCCGAACTTGCCGACCAAAAGTCAGCCGAACTCGAAAAGGCTCTCCTCAAGGCGTCCGACAATGGCAAGTATCCTGTGCTCTGCGACCAATCGCCTTGCCTCTACCGCATGCGCCACACTATCAAAGGCGTAGATATGTACGAACCTGTCGAATTCATCCTCAAGTTCGTTGCCGACCGTCTCCACTTCACGCCTATCAACGACACTATCACCGTGCACACCACCTGCTCTACAACCAAAATGGGCTTGAAATCCGACCTCATCCGCCTTGCCGAAATGTGTTCTACATCGGTCGTAGTGCCACAAGAGGTAGGTTGCTGTGGCTTTGCTGGCGACAAAGGCTTCACTCATCCCGAAGTCAACGCATGGGCTCTCCGCAAACTCCGTCCACAAATCGAAAAGCATGGTATCACAGCAGGTTACTCCAACTCGCGCACTTGCGAAATCGGACTCACAACCAATAGTGGCGTGCCATTCCAAAATATTATTTATCTAGTTGACAAAGTAACAACAAAAAAACAATAACAACATGAAAAAAGCAGACATTATTTTCATCATCTGTGCCGTAGCATTTTTGGCACCATTCTTTATTTTCGACTCTGTCTATCAAGCATTCCTTTGGGCTACAGCTAACTACCCATTCGTGATGAGTTTCCTCAAATTCGGCATCCTCTCAACTGCCGGTGAATGTATTGGTCTCCGCATCAAAACTGGTTCTTACAATGCTCCTGGTTTTGGCGTACTCCCTCGCGGTATCACTTGGGGTTTCCTCGGTATGCTCATATCGGCTGCTATGACTATCTTCTCTACTGGTGTGCCTAACGTACTTAGCACCATTGGCATTGCTCCTACCGACGTAACTTACGGCGAACTCATCAAACAAAGCATCCTTGCCTCTCAATCGTGGTATCACCTCCTTGCTGCTTTCATGATTTCTACTTTCATGAACTGCATCTTTGCCCCTGTATTCATGGTGCTCCACAAAGTGAGCGACACTCATATCATGAACAATGGTGGCACTCTCCGTGGCTATTTCTCTAAACTCCACTTCCAACAAATCTTCGTGAATCTCGATTGGGCTACTATCTGGGGCTTCCTCTTCAAAAAAACTATTCCTCTCTTCTGGATTCCTGCCCACACTATCACATTCATGCTTGCACCTAGCTACCGCGTTCTCTTCGCCGCCCTACTTGGCGTTATGCTCGGTGTATTCATGTCACTCGCAACTCGCAAAAAATAAAAAATTTCAAGACAGGAAGACAAGAATACACGAAATAAAAAAGACATAAGAACATAATAACAAAATTTATTATACCTATTTTTATGTTCTTCTGTTATTCTGTCTTCTAAAAAAAAAATCATGTTCTCATGTCTTCATGTCTAAATCCAATCAATATATGATTCGTTTCAACAACACATATTTCAGTTACGACGGAAAGCCACTAATAAGTGGCTTTTCTGTCAATATTGCTCGTGGCGAAAAGGTGGTCATCTACGGACCATCTGGCTCAGGCAAATCAACCCTCGTGCATGCCATACTCGGATTCGTACAACCCGAACAAGGCGAAATCATAGTCAACAACCTACCGCTTTCGCCCGACACTATCAATGAAATCCGTCAGCTAACATCTTGGCTACCACAAGATATATCTCTTCCTTACAACACTATTCGCGGGATGATACTCGCCCCTTTCGAATTCAAAGCCAACCATTCGCACAAGCCATCCGACCAAGAAATCCTTGCCGAATTCGACAAACTCGCTCTCGAACACTCTCTACTTGAAAAAGCCATTACCGAAATATCAGGCGGACAAAAACAGCGCATTCTGCTCATAACCACCGCGCTCCTTCGCCGACCAATACTATTGCTCGACGAGCCTACCTCTGCCCTTGATACTCAGTCGGTCGACCTCGTGATTGACTACCTCCGCTCCCTCACCGACACCACAATCATAGCCATATCACACGACCAAAAACTCATCAATTCCCTCGACACTAAAATCAAAATCGGATAATTTTTTAGATAAAAAAAGACAGAAGAACATAAAAACATAAATTTTTGTTGTTGTGTTATTATCGTCTTCTAAAAAAACATAAAATCTGTACTTCTGTTAAAATAAAAAAAATCATGGATATTTCATTCACCTCACTGCTTTGGGGATTTTTGCTCATCATCATCCCCACATATTTCCTTCATCACTACCGCACAGGTCTGGTGAAAGACACCCTCATTGCTGCCCTACGCATGACGGCACAACTCTTCCTCATCGGCTTCTACCTCAAATATATGTTCGACCTCAACCTTTGGTGGCTCAATGTGTTATGGGTAATCATTATGGCAGGTGTGGCGTCGCAAACCATCATCAAGCGCACCAATCTCTCGCTCCGTCAGATGTTTGTGCCTATCACCGTAGCCCTACTCTGCTCCGTAGCCATCATCGACCTCTATTTCATGGGACTCATCGTGCGCCAAGACAACCTATTCGAAACTCGCTATTTCATACCGATTAGTGGTATGATACTCGGCAATATGCTCTCTGCCAACGTCATTGCTATGAACACCTATTATGGAGCACTCCGCCGCGAACGCACCAACTATCTCTTCCGCCTCGCCAATGGTGCCACAGCCCACGAAGCTAGCTCACCATTTATGCGCGATGCCCTCATCAAGAGTTTCAACCCCACAATCGCCTCGATGGCAGTTATGGGCCTCATTGCCCTACCAGGCACAATGACCGGACAAATCCTCGGAGGCTCTGACCCGGATGTAGCAATCAAATACCAAATCATGCTCATGATCTCTATCTTCGCCTCATCCCTCATCTCAGTCCTCCTCACCCTCGCCCTCACCCGCCACAAAATATTCAACAAATACGAAATGCCTATTTAAAAAATTGAAAATTCAATTCAAAGTTAATCATTAATAATAAAATTAAAATGCCATTAACTAAGGCTCAAATACAAGAATATTCCTCAAAAGAATGGAATATTTGTAGAGAACGCATTCTACAACGAGATAAATATACATGCCGTCATTGTGGAATATCTAAAAACAACAATAATAACATTATACTACAAGTCCATCACAAAAAATACTTCAAAAACAAAAAACCATGGGAATATTCTGATGATATTTTAATTACTTTATGCAAAGGATGTCATGCCAAAGAACATGGTTTACTAAATTTACCAAATAACGGTTGGGAACTCGAAGGATATAGTGATTTAGGAGAAAAATCTGGAATCTGCGAATATTGTGGCTCTTCTTATAGATATGAATACATGATATCTCATTCCAATTGGGGATATATGATGGTAGGAGAATGTTGTGCAAGAAAATTAACTGATCAAGAAGATGATATAAATATAATATCCCATGAAATAAAAAAGGAAGCATCACGAATAGAAAATTTTATAAACTCTAGTCAATGGACTCAAAAAAATAATATTTATTATAGAGTATATTCCCTCAAATATGATAAATATAAAATAAAAATATCAAAGAACAAAGATGATTTTAAGTTACAAATAACATATTATCTACAAGATACTTATTTGGGATATCCAAATAAACCTATATCCAAAGAGGGAAAAACATATAAAAGCCTAATAGAAGCAAAAACTAAAGCTTATAAAGTTATAAATAATGGTTCTTTTAAAAAATATGTATACGAACATTATAAACTTGAAGAAGGAATCTTAAATAGAATAAAATAAAAAGGTGGCAATTGCCACCTTTTTATTTTATT
>JAZOMI010000161.1:0-17354 GCA_045653825.1 Candidatus Aphodosoma sp.
AAGTTTTATATTTTTTGTCTTTTTATGGTTTGCAAAATTACTAAAAAATTATGAATTATGCATTATGCATTACGAATTATTTTAGTTTTTATTTGCACGTTTACGTTCTGTTTCATCAAGAATAATTTTGCGGATACGAATGTGGTTTGGCGTAATTTCCGCATATTCATCCTCTTTGATATATTCGAGAGTCTCTTCGAGCGACATCACCACAGGTGGTATCAATTTCACCTTGTCATCCGAACCCGAAGCACGCATATTGGTCAATTTCTTCGATTTAGTCACATTCACTACCAAGTCGCCCTCTTTGCTATGTTCGCCAACTACTTGACCAGCATATACATTCTCTTGAGGGAAGATGAAGAAACGTCCGCGGTCTTGGAGTTTGTCGATGGCGTAGGCGAACGCAGTGCCCGATTCCATAGCGATGATAGAGCCGTTGTTGCGACGTTCAATATCGCCTTTCCAAGGTTGATATTCAAGGAAGCGGTGAGCCATGATAGCCTCGCCAGCCGATGCAGTCAACACATTGTTACGCAAACCGATAATACCACGCGATGGTATTGCAAATTCCATATGGATGCGGTCTTTTTGTGTCTCCATCGATAGCAGTTCGCCTTTGCGACGTGTTACCATATCAATGATGCGACTTGAATATTCCTCTGGCAAATTTACAGTTAATTGCTCAATAGGTTCGCATAGCACACCATCAATCTCTTTTGTAATTACCTGTGGCTGACCTACTTGCAATTCGTAACCCTCGCGACGCATAGTCTCAATCAACACCGACAAGTGCAATACACCACGACCCGACACACGCCATACGTCCGAATCTGGATTTTTCTCAACTCTCAACGCCAAGTTTTTGTCCAATTCGCGAATCAAACGGTCATGAATATGACGAGAAGTGACATATTTGCCATCTTTGCCGAAGAAAGGCGAGTCGTTGTTAGTGAACGACATCGACATCGTAGGCTCGTCGATAGCGATAGGGTCTAGTGGTTCTGGATTTTCCAAGTCGCAAATCGAATCACCAATCTCAAAATTCTCAAGACCAATAATAGCACAAATATCGCCCGAATGCACCTCTTGAGCAGCTGTACGTCCAAGACCTGTGAACGTTTGCAGCTGTTTAATGCGTTGTTTCACTACCGTACGATCGCGTTTTACGAGCGCAATATCCTGACCTTCGCGCAACACGCCACGATGCACACGCCCCACAGCAATACGGCCTACATAGCTCGAAAAGTCAAGCGATGTGATAAGCATTTGCGGTGTACCCTCCAAAGCCGGAGGCGCAGGAATGTGTTCGATAATAGTATCGAGAAGAGGGAAGATATTTTCGGTTTGATTTTTCCAATCGGTCGACATCCAATTGTTTTTAGCTGAGCCGTAGATAGTTGGGAAGTCCAATTGCTCCTCTGTAGCATCGAGGTTGAACATGAGTTCGAATACAGCCTCTTGCACTTCGTCAGGGCGGCAGTTTGGTTTGTCAACTTTGTTGATTACGACGATAGGTTTCAAGCCGATTTGCAAAGCTTTTTGGAGTACGAAACGAGTTTGAGGCATTGGACCTTCGAAGGCATCAACGAGGAGAAGACATCCGTCAGCCATGTTGAGTACGCGCTCAACCTCGCCACCAAAGTCGGCGTGACCCGGAGTGTCTATGATATTTATTTTAGTGTCTTTGTAGTTGATAGATACGTTTTTCGACAAAATAGTGATCCCACGTTCACGTTCGAGGTCATTATTGTCGAGCATAAGTTCGCCGGTTTGTTGGTTCTCGCGAAACAACTGTCCAGCAAGTAACATCTTGTCAACCAAAGTAGTTTTACCATGGTCAACGTGTGCAATAATAGCGATGTTTCTGATATTCTGCATTCTTTTTACTTTAAAAATTTCAACTTGCAAAGTTACAAAAAAAAAGTGAAAGATTTATGATTTTGAGTATATTAAAATAGGCTGAGGTAATTTTTTTTGTTTTACCTCAGCCTATATTTTATTGGTTTATGATATTTATTTGATAAATATTACATCATGCCACCCATTCCACCACCCATTGGAGGCATTGCAGGAGCAGGATTTTCTTCTTTTTTGTCAGTGATTACGCATTCTGTTGTGAGGAACATGCCTGCGATAGATGCTGCGTTTTCGAGAGCTACGCGAGTAACTTTAGCTGGGTCAACTACACCTGCAGCAAACATATTTTCGAAACGGTCGAAACGAGCATTGTATCCGAAGTCGCCTTCGCCTTCACGTACTTTTTGTACGATTACAGCACCTTCTTTGCCTGCGTTAGTAACGATTTGACGAAGAGGTTCTTCGATAGCACGTTTAACGATTTCGATACCTGTTTGTTCATCGTCGCATTCGCCTTTAAGACCTTCAAGAGCTTGAGTTGCGCGGATGTAAGTAACACCACCGCCTGGTACGATACCTTCTTCGATAGCAGCACGAGTAGCGCTGAGGGCATCATCTACGCGATCTTTTTTCTCTTTCATTTCTACTTCAGAAGCAGCACCTACATAGAGGACAGCTACACCACCAGCGATTTTAGCAAGGCGTTCTTGGAGTTTTTCGCGGTCGTAGTCAGAAGAAGTTGCAGCGATTTGAGATTTGATTTGAGCAACACGAGCAGAAATAGCATCTTTAGAACCAGCACCATTTACGATAACTGTATTGTCTTTGCTAACAGTGATGCGTTCGGCAGTACCGAGCATTTCGATAGTTGCGCTTTCGAGTTTGATACCTTTTTCTTCAGAGATAACGATACCTCCAGTGAGTACTGCGATGTCTTCGAGCATTTCTTTGCGACGGTCGCCGAAGCCAGGAGCTTTGACAGCACAGATTTTGAGTTGAGCGCGGAGACGGTTAACTACCAAAGTAGTCAATGCTTCAGAATCAACATCTTCTGCGATGATGAGAAGAGGACGTCCTGATTGTACTGCAGGTTCGAGTACAGGAAGCAACTCTTTGAGGTTAGAGATTTTTTTGTCGTGGATAAGGATGAATGGTTTTTCCATTTCTACTTCCATTTTCTCAGTGTTAGTAACGAAATATGGAGAGATATATCCACGGTCGAATTGCATACCTTCAACAACTTCGATAGTAGTGTCGGTACCTTTAGCTTCTTCGATAGTGATGACACCATCTTTTGATACTTTTTTCATTGCATCGGCGATGAGTTTACCGATAACAGCGTCGTTGTTGGCAGAGATAGTTGCAACTTGTTCGATTTTATCGTAGTTGTCGCCAACTTCTTGTGATTGCGCTTTGATGCTTTCTACAACTTTAGCAACAGCTTTGTCGATACCGCGTTTGAGGTCCATAGGATTAGCACCTGCAGTTACGTTTTTAAGACCTACGCCAACGATAGCTTGAGCAAGGACAGTAGCAGTTGTTGTACCATCACCAGCATCATCACCAGTTTTAGATGCAACTTCTTTAACGAGTTGAGCACCGAGATTTTGTACAGCGTCGTCAAGTTCGATTTCTTTTGCTACAGTAACACCATCTTTTGTGATGTGAGGTGCACCATATTTTTTTTCGATAATTACGTTGCGGCCTTTAGGACCGAGTGTAACTTTTACTGCATTAGCAAGTTCGTCAACACCTTTTTTGAGCTGGTCGCGAGCATCAATATTGAATGAAATTTCTTTAGCCATTTTGAATAGTTATTAATGATTAATTATTAGTTATTAGTGATTTATGAGTGTTGTTTTGTAGTTTGTTATAATATTTTATTTGCGTTAATAACTACTAACTACTCATTAATCATTAAATAATTGCGAGGACGTCAGATTGACGCATGATAAGGTATTTAGTGCCGTCGAGGTCGAGTTCGGTACCTGCATATTTGCCATAAAGAACTTTGTCGCCAGCTTTGAGAATCATTTCTTCGTCTTTAGTGCCGTTGCCGACAGCGATAACTTCACCTTTTAGAGGTTTTTCTTTTGCTGAATCAGGGATGATGATACCTCCGATTGTTTTTTCTTCGACTGGTGCAGGTAGGATGAGCACGCGGTCTGATAATGGTTTGATATTCATTTTTTTAGACTTTTAGTAGTAAGTAGCGAGTAGCAAGACTTTATTGTAGCTTGTTATTCGTTACTACGATTTGTTATTATTACTTTTTATTATTTTTATAAAATGAAAGAGACGTAACGATGCGCCTCTTTTATATTATCATATTTTGTGCCAATAGTGTTTGTTTTTGTAAATGGCAGATGTGATATGCCAATATGACATAGATTTTATTTTATAGAGAGTATAAATCTATATATTAAGAATAAGAAGAAAGGAAAAATTGTATAATTAAATCCAATTGTAAAAATAAGAATAGTTGTTATAACGAAATAATATATAAAGCGGAATATGGTTTTTGATTTTTCAGAGGGTATAACTTGTGAGATTATTGGGTATCTATATTTGGGCATAGAAAATCGTTCAATACCAATTTCTAAAGGATATATTAGTAGGATTAATATTGTGTGTAATATTAATTGACTTGAGTTGTTGTTTATAATGAAAATGAAAGGAATAAATCTACAAGCAACTAACCAAAAATAGAGAAATGCGTTATAATGGGAACGCCAATTATTGTATATTTGAAATAGTATAAAACAAATAAATGATATTGATATGGCGATGATAGTATTTTGGGTAGGATCAAGGAATAATATGATTAATGCACTAATTATGAAAATTAGTATGCGACAATATTTTATTAAATTATAATTTTCAGAGGCATATTTTTTTTGAGAGGGAGAAAGTCTTTCTGTTGGATTTTTTTCTTTTTTTGTTGATATTAAATCGTTTTGGATATATCCGAATTCATAAAGATAAAAAAATGATATAGTGTATATTATGAGAGTTATGATTGTTTTCGGTGTTATGTTTTCGGAACCAATTAATGCGTAATATGAGGTTGGAAACAAGTTTATAAAAAGCCATGATATAATTTTAGGTAGATTATTTTTTAATCTAATTGAAAAATTATATTGCATTGGAATCCAAAATAGAAGATTTGTATTTTTATCTTTTGAATTCATAATTTGTTGATGGCGTGATATATTTGATGTTTTTTTGTTTTTTTATTAGATGTTTCCACCGTATCAAATTATTGTATATTACGATTGTTGCACTATTGCACTGTTTTATTAGTGTGATGTCGCCGGGATTATCTGTTATTATATGTTGATAAGGTGAGTTTATATTTTGTTCAAATAATAGTTTTGATTTGCTATGTAAGGCATCTATTTTTAGTTTACCTTGACAAATATTATTTTTATATGCAAGTTGAGAAGATATGAAAATGGGAATGTTAATTTTTTTAGATACAATTTGAGCTATAGGATCTATTGTGCCCGAAACTAGTATGGGGGTTGATGTGTTGTTTTTTAAAGTATCGATTAGTTGCCATACTTCTTTTATTTTTCGTTGTTCGAGATATTGAGAGTAAAATTCATCGGCTTTTTGTAACAACTCTTTTTTATTAATGCCTTTAAGGTAGTTTAGTGCTATTTTTCGGGATAAGTCTATATTTGTTATTCTATATATTATGCTATTAAAATAATGCCATATACGTGTTTGCATTATTTTGCGGAAATATTTGTATGATTGATTCTTTACGAAGAAATCTAAAAAATCAAAAGTCGTATTTGATTGAAATAGTGTTCCACAAATATCGATTAGAATAACATTATTAGGCATGATTTATTGTGTTATTAAAAATATCTTCGAATTGAAGGACTTGATTTTGACGAGAGAATTGTTGTTTGTCGTTTATCTTGATGTGGGTGTAGCCTTGTTTTAGCCATTGGTTGTAATAATGTAAAATAAATTCTTTTACCTCTTCTATATTTGTGGCGGCTAGTCCTGTATTGGTTTCTTTGATTGTTTGAGCAAGGCACTCTTCATCGCTACGGACACAGAGTATAGGTTTTTCGACACCGATAGCTTCGAAGAATTTTGTGGTCATTATGCCACGATTGCCTTTGTTGGTTAGGACGAGTATGATTGAACTTCCGTTTAGGAGATTTGGTATTTCGTTGTTGGGAACGTAGTTGTTAATGATTACGGGTGTCGTTAAATTATATCGTTTTGTAAAATCTTTGATTTGAGAGTGCGCATCATTGTTTGTGTACCATACGAGGCGTATTTGTGGATTGTTTATTTCGGCTAGGGCTTGAAATAAGAGTGTAGGGTCTTGTAGGGTTGGACTATACCATTTGCCTGTGTAGATGATGTCGAAATAGTCTGATTTGGTGTGTTGTGGGATAAATAGATTGGAATCGTAGCCGTTGTAAATTAGGTGAGTATTAGGGTTGAATTGTTTGATAAAATCGACATGCCAAGGGGATACGGTTGTGATGCTGTTGGCTTGGCGTAGGATTCTGTTGCGGCGAGATATGTTGATTTTGCGATATATTTTTCCAGCGATATTTAAAGCTAATTTAGATTTACTATATTCATTTCTATCGCATTGTTCGGCAATGTCGCGTAGGTCAATGTGTAGAGGGATGTGTTTGGTTTTGGCAATATTGTAAGCTGCTTTTAGTCCGAAAGTGTGGAATGTGCTACAAAATACTAAATCGTATTGTTTGTTGTTGGTGAGAGATAATATTTTTTTTGTGAAGTAATTATTTTTGTAGTCGAATAAGATGTTTAGAGAATTTTTTATTATCCATTCTATTTTACCGAAAACTCCTTTTTGTTTATAGAAAGGTATTTGATGTAATTTAAGGTTGAAACTGGTAGGAATTTTTTCATATTTTTCAGTAACCCAATCTATGGCAATGCCTTTTTGAGAAAAATAGTGATAGAGATTACGTACCCTTGGATTGTACAAAGGTTGTGTAATAGCATCAGTTATTATAAGAATTCTTTTTAGAGACATAGAGATTTGATTATTTGAGAGTATAGTTGGCTGTGGTAATTGTCGTTGGCGAAGCGAGTGTTGTGCCAAAGTAGGCATAGGTTGCCATTGTGTTTTTGGGTTTGCTTGATTAGAGTTTGTGCGTATGATAGAGCTTCGGTATAGTTGAGGTTCATATAGTGTGGTTCGCTGAGAGAGCAGTCCATCATAGTGAGAGGGTGGAGAGTGAGCGATGTAAGGCTTTTTGTTTTAGGGTTGATGAAGCGGACAGGTCGGCAGGTGCCAAGTCGGAAGCCTGCGATGTCGGCATAGCCCATTGTGAAGTCGTCGGTGATATGAGCATCGATAAGAGATTCCATATCGTTGGGTTGTAGCGAGCGGAGATAGTGGTGACGGGCTGTGGTTACTTGTTGATTTTCGATGGCATATTGTAGTAGGCGTTGCTCATCGTGTATAATATCGGGGGTGTCGCCACTTTTGTAACTCGAATGAAGTCCGAATATTGCGTTAGGTGATGATTTTAGTATCTCTTTTATTAAATATTTGAAGTTTTTGCCTTGTAGATTGTATGCTGGGCGGTCGAAACCTATGGCATTGCGAGTTGCTTTGATAAAATATATTTGAGTTGCAGTAGGCAATAAGTTGTCTTGACGCAGAATCCAAGGGAATGTGTAGGCAGGGTCGTTTTTGATGTTGATGAGTGATTTGAGTATTGTGATTGGATTTTCGCAGCGGAGGATTGCTCCTATTAGTCCGCGCAGGCGGCGATAGTTTGTTATGGAATCAACATCGTGGGTTAGGTAGATGTGGTTGATTTTTTGAGGAATAGGAGGTAGTGATATGCCTGTTTGTTCCAATAAGTTGCGTAGTAATTCTCCGTATTCTTCGATGATAGGGCGGTGGATGAAGTTGGCTTTGGCGGGGATGGATTGTTTGCCGATGTATCTGTCGTGAGAGTCGCGATTGGTGTCAGGGTTGATGTATTCTTCGTAGCGAGATATTAGGAAATAGGTGCTTGCGATGAGGTCGGCATGGCAGATGATAGTGTTATTGATTGTTTCTATTTTGGGTGAGCCAAATAAAAGAGGTATGCCTTCAATCTCTTGAAGAGGGAGTGAAGGCATACTTTTTTTCGTGCCGTAGGTGTCGTCATAGAAGAAAGATGATGGGACAATTACGACTTTGTATTTCGACCATTGGGTTTTATCATTGCAATAGCCTACGTGGTGGGCGTTGTGCTCGTCACGGATTAGGAATTGAATGATATAGTCAATGATTTTTTGCATTTATTATTCAGCAGAAGTTTGAGTTTGAGCTTGTTGTTGCTGTTGTTGGAGTTTAGCTTCGTAAGCTTTTTGAGCATCGTGAGCTACAGGGTCGAATAGTTTGATTTCGCGAGGTTTGCGCTCTTCTTGTTTAGGAAAAGGTAGTGGATTTGCATGAATTTTATGATATGTTTCACGATTGCGAACAATGTGTACTGCTTCATAGATGGCTTCACGCATTGAGAGTTCGTTGGCAACATTTTTACCAGAAATGTCGTAGCCTGTGCCGTGAGCTGGTGAAGTACGGACAAACTTGAGACCTGCGGTGATATTTACACCTTTTTCGGTAGTGAGGGCTTTAAATGGAGCAAGGCCTTGGTCGTGATACATAGCGAGTACGGCATCGTAGTGTTGGAATTTTCCTGAGCCGAATAGCCCATCGGCAGCAAGAGGACCTACACAAATAATACCTTCGGTAATAGCTTCTTCGATAGCAGGTTTGATAATTTCGAGTTCTTCAGTGCCAAGTAGTCCGTTGTCGCCTGCATGTGGATTGAGACCGAGTACAGCAATACGAGGGCGCACTATAGCAAAATCTTCTTTCAAAGATTTGTTTAATAGACGGAGCTTTTGTAAAATAGCCTCTTTGGTGATTGCTGAAGATACTTTGGTGATAGGCATGTGGGTTGTTACTAAAGCCACGCGTAGGCGATCGCTTGCCAAAATCATAAGGGATTCTTCGCCTGCTTTATTTTCGAGATATTCGGTATGACCTGGAAATTTGAAAGTTTCGCTTTGGATAGATGCTTTATTGATAGGTGCAGTTACGATAGCATCAATCTTACCATTTAATAGATCGAAAGTTGCAGCTTCAAGTGCTTCAAGTGCCGATTTGCCAGCTTCTGGTGTTGCTTGTCCGAGTTCGACCTTTGGTTCGTCGGCAGAAGTGTTGACGATGCTGATTTTGTGAGGGTTGACATCATCGGCAGAACGAGCAACGCTGATTGTGTAAGAGTCGATGCCAAGCGATTTTTTGTGGTAACTTGCAGCTTTGGCAGAGCCGTAGATGATAGGGGTGCATTGTTCGAGGATGTGTTGGTCGGTGAGGGCTTTGAGGATTACTTCGTAGCCAATGCCATTGATGTCGCCTTGAGTGATGCCTATTTTAAGTTTTTTTTCCATGTTTATAATTTGTTTTTTTGTGATTTTTGATATTTATTTCTTTGCTGTGATGACTACCTCGTTGACTTCATGAGGGAGGAGGAACGAGTAGAGCATAGCCTCTAATTGGCGGAGAGGGTTGCGTTTGTCGTATTTTGGAGCGAATACGAAGCCTTCGATAGTGATGATTTGCATATTCATTTCGTCGATGCGAGTGAGTGAAACGAATGGGCCACCCATGTGTTCGCCCTCTTTCATTTTCCAGAGACCGCGAGTTTCGGCACACCAAGCGTTGTTGTGTGTCACGAAATTAGTTACAGGAGGGAGGTAGCGATATTCAGTTCCCATATATGAACCTTCGACTCCGCCTGGCATATTGGCTTTCATGACAGAATCGCGGCGAGCCATGATGGCTTCGTGGGTGAGTTGGTCGGTTGAATAGTAAGGAGAGGTGTATATCACGATGTCTTGGCGAATGAGCGCACTACCGTTGGTAATCCAGAGGAAGTTCTCTTTTTTTTCGTATTTATTCATTGAAGTTGGGACTGCGATTTTGCATCCAAATTGTTGATATACACGATGTAGAGCTTCGGCATTGATGTTGTTGCGGTAGAAATCAATCATACGTTCGCGCTCAGCGAGGATGAAATAGTCGGAGATGGTTGTTCCGCTTGTTTCTAAGAGAGTTTTTAGAGATTCTTTGTCGGGAGCGACTATGTTGGCAATCGCCTGAGTATTAGCCCAACGGTTGCGGCTAAGATTGATTTTAGCTTGAGTGTATTTGTCAGGGTTTACCTCGACGAAGACAATGTTGCGAGTGGCTTTGAGTAGGTTGTCGAAATGAGCAGGAGCTACTTTTGACATTTTGAACATAGGTTCAGGTTGAGGAAGTATTGGCGTAGGAGCATTTAATACGTAATACATTGCTTCGCCTGCAGGAGTGCGATAAAGGCTGTCGTCGATGACGAGGAGTACTTCGTATGCAGCACCAGATATAGATGGTAGATATACAGCTTTTTTTCCTTCTTCGTTTTTGCAACTGCTGAAAAGGATAACAGAGATTGCGACTAATGCGAATAGTAGTTTTTTCATGTTATTTTATGCGTTTTACTGATTTTAATGCTTTGATTTTTAATAGGTTTTTGCAGAGGTTGTTGATATCTTCTGCACTATAGACATAGATGTCGAGGGTGCCGAGGAACACGCCATCGGTAGTGTCAATATTGATGTTTTTGATGTTGATGGCGTAGTCGTCGCTAATGACTTGGACAATTTGTTTGAGAAGTCCGGTTTGGTCGACACCTGATATTTCGATAGTTGTGAGGAAAGAGAGAACTTTTTGAGTTTCCCATTTGGCAGAGAGGATGCGGTTGCCATAACTGGCTTGGAGCTTTTGGGCAACGGGGCAATCGCATTTGTGTACAATCACATCGCCACCAGTTTCGATAAAACCGAGCACATTGTCGCCTGGGATAGGTTGGCAACAGTCGGCAATTTTGTAGCCCGAGCCAACGTCGGCATCAGTGATATGGAGAGTTTTTTTAGTGTTGTGTTGAGTAGGTTGAGAAGTAGTCTCTTCTTTTTTGTCGTCGCTACCGAATTGGAGTTTCCAAATTCGCATCCATTTGTTTTTAGTTTTGTTCAAGAAGAGAGAAGGTATGACAGAAGTGTCTATTTTGCCTTTGCCGATAGCAGAATAGAGATTGTTTACGTCGGTGATTTTGAAGTGGTCGAGAACGACTTGTAGGGTTTGATTATTGACTGGCTGACCTACTGAGTTAATGGCTTGTTCTACAGCTTCTTGTCCGCGTTTAACAATAGCTTTGAGCTCTTTTTTGAGGATAGTGCGGAGTTGAGCTTTGGCTTTACCAGTAGTACAGAAATCGAGCCATTCCATTTGAGGTTTTTGGCTTTTAGAAGTGAGGATTTCTATTTGGTCGCCACTTTGGAGTTCGTAGCTCACAGGCACAAGACGATGATCTACTTTTGCACCAATACAGTGAGAACCGATGTCAGAGTGGAGGTGGAAAGCAAAGTCGAGAGCCGTAGAGCGGGCAGGCATCTTGCGGATGTCGCCTTTAGGAGTGAATACGAATATTTCGGTTGAATATAGGTTGAGTTTGAAAGTGTCCATGAACTCGACCGCGTTGGTGAAGTCGCTTGTGTCGAGCATCTCTTTGATGGATTTGAACCATTTGTCGAGGTCGGACTCTTCTTGTTCGCCAGTTTTGTATTTCCAGTGAGCAGCCAAGCCTTTTTCGGCAATATCGTTCATACGTTGGCTACGGATTTGGACTTCGATCCAATTGCCACCAGGACCCATAACTGTGACGTGAAGCGCCTCGTAACCATTTGATTTAGGCGTGTTGATCCAGTCGCGAGTACGATCGGGGTGAGGAGTGTAGATACTAGTAATGGCAGAATATGTTACCCAGCAATTAGCTTTTTCGTTTTCGTTAGGTTTTGGTTTGAGAATGATGCGAATAGCTAATAAATCATAGACTTCTTCAAAAGTGATATGCTTAGTTTGCATCTTTTTGAAGACGCTATAAGGGGATTTTATGCGTTTTACGATTTCGTAGTCGTAGCCGTAAGAGTCGAGGATTTTTGTAATTGGCTGAATGAAAATGCGGAAAGCGTCCTCCAACATAGGAGTGGCTTGCATTATTTGGCGTTCGAGTTTGGCGTAGATACTTGGTTGTTCGTATTTAAAGCTGAGGTTTTCTAATTCAGTTTTGATTAGGAAGAAACCAAGACGTTGAGCGAGAGGAGCATATATGTATTGAGTTTCGCCAGTGATTTTGAGTTGTTTGGCAGAAGGCATAGAACCGAGAGTACGCATATTGTGGAGACGGTCAGCCATCTTGATGAGGATAACGCGTACGTCTTCAGGTATAGTGAGGATTAGTTTGCGGAAATTCTCGGCTTGTGCGGATGCACCTTCTCCGAAGATACCACCAGAGATTTTGGTGAGACCAGCAACGATAGATGCAATTTTAGGGTTGAATTCTTGAGCAATGTCTTCGACGGTGTAGTCGGTATCTTCAACAACATCATGGAGTAGGGCTGCGCATATAGAGGTAGAACCTAAACCGATTTCGTTGACAACAATGCGGGCAACAGCAAGTGGGTGCATGATGTAAGGTTCGCCAGAGCGGCGTTTGACCCCACCATGAGCTTTATTGGCAAATTCGAAGGCTTTTGTGATAATTTCGACCTTTTGTTTGTGTGCAGTTGCGGCATAGTCGCGTAGAAGAGCTTTGAATTCGGATTGAATCATTTCTTCTTCTTGTTCGGGTGTTAGGTTGTGATAGTCGATCATAATTATTTTAATTTTTTCACCTAAAGGTTCAAAGAACTTTGGGTCATAATTCATAATGCATAATTCATAATCAAAATCAATTTTGGAGAATTAATTGTGCATTGTGCATTGTGAATTGTTTTTAGTCCATTACGTTGCCAGCATTAGCGGCGAGTTGTATCATTCGGTCGTATTCTTCTGGTGATAAGTCTAAGAAGTAATAATTCAGAGGATCAACCTTTTTATCTTTATACTCAACTTCGTAATGCAGATGAGGTCCCGTACTTTTGCCTGTATTCCCAACTCCACCAATCACTTCTCCACGCACTACTTTTTTGCCATTTTTCACTGCAAATTTGTGCATGTGGGCATATAGCGTTTTATAACCAAACCCGTGATTGATTATTACTGTATTTCCATAACCTTGTTTCCAACCAACAAACTCTATCACGCCATCGCCAGTAGCATAAATATCGGTGCCTGTTGGTGCCGTAAAGTCCATGCCTTGGTGAAATTTACGAGTGCGATATACGGGGTCAATTCTATAGCCAAACCCCGAAGCTATGCGAGTTAACTCTTTATTTAATATCGGTTGTATAGCAGGAATACAACGTAATTTTTCCTCGTTACTTTTGACCAAAAGAACCAAGTCATCGTATGATTTTGATTGAACGTAGAGTTGTTTAGCTATATCGTCAACTTTCGATTTTGTTCTTCTTACAATAGCCGAACTACTACCTAAATTGTTTTGGTTTTCTTGTATTTTATGTCGGACATTACCTGGTATTGAGTCTGCTTCGAAAATCACTCTATATAGGTTGTTGTCTCGTTGTCTAATGTCTGATAACACATCGTTCATCTCATCTAATTTGTTGTTCATCAACTCATATTCTAGAGTCATTGATTCGATTTCGTTACGTAAACTACGTTCGTCAGGCGAGTCGATCAGAATAACAAATAACACAAAAAACAAAAAACCAATAAAACTACTTGAAAGCAAATGAAGCATAAAGCCTTTTATTCGCCCCCAAATAGACACCTCAACCCTTTCAAACGAAAGTGTTTCCGGATTAAACTGTAATTTTACTTTATTTTTTTTCAATATCAAACTAATTAAATGAAAAAGGTTTATTTTTTATATTTTACCACCCAGATGAGTGCAGGAAAGTGGTCTGAATAGCCATTAGTCCAAACACCACTTGCATGTGTGCGTAATGGATATCCTTTGTATTTTCCTTCTTGTTGTTTGAGAAAATCTTTGTTGAATATTTCTGTTTTCCAATAACTAAGAGTTTCTCTGTCTTTATTTAACCACGCATGCGATATTATTATTTGGTCAAACAAATTCCATTGGTCTTTATAGGCAAGAGTTCCGATACCTTGCTTGTAAAATGCGTATGTTGTATTAAACAATTCGCCTGGGTTTGTTTGTTCTATTTTCGATTTTGCTCCAAGTTCTTTTGTTACCGATGGATCGATAGGATCGTCGTTTAAGTCTCCCATAACTACAATCTTAGCATTGGAATTGAGTGCAAATAATGAGTCGCAAATGTGTTTTGTTGTGCGGGCGGCTTCTGCACGGCGTGGTCTTGAGCGTTCTTCGCCACCTGAGCGTGATGGCCAGTGATTTACAATTATGTGTATTTCTTCTCCATCAAGAATGCCTGATACACAGAGTTGGTCGCGTGTGAAGAAATTTTCGAGTTCGGTGATTATGCGTGTAGAGGTTACATTAGTTGGAGCAAATAGTTTGGGATTGTATAATAAGCCAACATCAACGCCACGACGGTCGGGACCTTCCACTAAAATCGGTTTTAAATTGCGATTAGCAATAGTTGGTTCTTTTACTAAATCCTCCAAAACTGTTATATTTTCAATCTCCGAAACACCTAAGATTGCTAAATTTTTTGGCATTTGAGATATTGCGTATGCCATTTTTTGTAGTTTGTTTGTGTATTTGAGTGTTCCCCATGCATAGTCGCCGTCAGGCAAAAATTGAGCATCATTTTTTATAGGATCATCTATTGTGTCAAATAAGTTTTCAAGATTATAAAATCCTATAACATAGGCATTAAGTGGGCGATTTTGCGCAACTGCGTTAAACCCAAATATTACCGACAAAATTAACAAGAATAATTTAATTTTTTTCATGTGTCTCCAAATTTATTAATTGTATCTAAAAAAATAAATGTATGATCGTAAATAAAATACAAAGATAAATAAAAAATTATAAATAACCAATATGTGTTTCTTTTTTTTAAGGCAACCGTATCAAAAATTATAATTCGTTAACAATTGCAGCATAGAATCAGTATTTAAAGATGTTTTAAACAATCTTTTTTTGATACTAATTTTATCATTACTATAATTGCGCACAAATTGTAGAGCTAGTTTACTGACTAAAGATAAATTTTGTGTAGCGTAACCTTTTTTTGCTCTTGAAGCATCTTCCATAAAGTTAATATCTAAATGCCAATGCAACATATTTTCAATGCTCCAATGATCATGCGCTAACATTATAACTAAGCTACTTTAACGTGAGTTCGATATAAGAATTAAAATAAAGTTAACTGATTATCGTCTTCAAATTCAATATTTAAAGAAGGCTTTTTATTGAAAAATCGGTTAAACATTTGTGGGCTTTGCCGATTTTTTATCTTAGAGGTATAGTTGTTTTGTTATTTATATAATGATGTGTTTTTATTTTTAATTTCTAGGTTTGGGGATATGAGTACTATATTTTTATAAAAAAAGTGGTATTTTTTATCTTTAATAATGATTTTTTTCTTAACTTTGTATTGTGTTGTTGGATTGGAATATTGGTAGTGGATTTTTGTAAATGTTTTATTTATTGAAAGAGTTTTATGGTAAAAGTGGATGGTAAGCCTAAGTTTGATACTTGTTTTTTTGAGCGTTATGCTAAGATAACGTTGGAGACGATTTTGGGTGATAGGTATGCTGGGTTGGTAAATCGGGATAGACCTGATTTGCAGACAGAGGATGGTGAGATTGGTATTGAGGTTACGAGGGCTTTGAAGGAGTCGAAGGTTGAGGCTATAAAGTTGTTAAATGAGATGGCTGTGGCTGAGGTGAAGAATATTTCGGGTTTGGCAGAGAAACGAGGTGCGGGGTATGTATATGGTTTAGTGGATGTGGATTCGGTTGGATCAGAGGAGTATAGGTATTGGCTTGAGGCTTCACCTCTTAAGCGTGTTATAGAGAATAAGGTTAAGAAAGTTATAGGTGGATTTTATGGTGATTTTAAGGAGTTTGGATTGTATATTTTTACGAAGGATGATTTGACTGCAGATGATTTGATTGCGGCAATGAAGTTGACTATGGAGTTACAGTCTGATGTAGTATCACAATTTCAAACTCTTTTTATATCGGAAGTGCAAAATTTGTATGTATGCGATGTTGCTACTTTGTCGTATAAGCAATATCCGATTTCGGAGGATTTGTGTAAGAAATTTTTTATGAAATCTATATAATTTTTATTATTGGGTAGTTTGTTTAATTGGCATATGTACACGGCGTTGATATTTGTTAATGCTATGGTTTCGCTATACATTCTGCTTATTGTTAGTCTATTATCTGTGACGTGTATTTTGCTTTTAGTTTTGCTACTGATGAAGAGTCCTACGACTATGAATAGTGATATGGCTGAAATAGATGCTGTGATGGATTGGTGCGTCGAGAAGTAGGATTTTTGTCGAAACGACGAGTGCGAGCAATTATGTAGCTTGATATGGCAAACATGATGATTATCATAGTGAAGATAGATCAGGAGCCTTTGATGAAATGGCTGATGATGTCGATGATGATGAGAGTGGTGCCACTTACGACCATTGATTTGCAAGGGGGAGGGTTTAGGAAGCAGGGAGTTATTGAGGGAAGAGAGGAGTGGGGATGTAAAAAAGGTTGATTTCTCGCCATGAGAAATCAACCTTTTGTTTATTGTGATATTCTTAATTATTTAAGAATGCCTGTTTCGTAGAGAACTGAGTTAGTTTTGCGAACAGCAGCTTCAGAAGCAGCGAATTTAGCTTTTTCGTCTTCGGTAAGTTCGATTTCAACGATGCGTTCGATACCGTTTTTGCCAAGAACTACAGGTACGCCGATCATGATGTCTTTCATGCCGTACTCGCCATCGAGGTAAGCAGCACAAGTGATCATTTTGCCTTGGTTTTTGATGATTGATTCAGCAACAGCAGATGCAGCAGCACCTGGAGCCATCCATGCAGATGTGCCGAGGAGACCAGTGAGAGTAGCACCACCAACCATTGTAGATTTAACTACTTCTTCTACTTTTTCTGCGCTGAGGAAGTTGCAGATAGGCATGCCTTTGTATGTAGCGAGGCGTGGGAGAGGAATCATTGTAGTGTCGCCGTGGCCACCGATTACAATACCTTCTACTTCGTTAGCGTTGCAACCGATTGCTTGGCTGATGAAATATTTGAAGCGTGAGCTGTCGAGAGCACCACCCATACCGATCACGCGGTTACGTGGCAAACCGAGAGTTTTGTAAGTAAGGTATGCCATAGGGTCCATAGGGTTAGCTACGATTACGAGGATAGCTTCTGGAGAATATTTCAAGCAGTTTTCTGCTACGCTTTTAACGATACCAGCGTTAACGCCGATGAGCTCTTCGCGAGTCATACCTGGTTTACGTGGAATACCTGAAGTGATGATAACAACATCAGAACCTGCAGTTTGAGAATAGTCGTTAGTTACGCCTTTAACTACAGTA
>JAZOMI010000162.1:0-25247 GCA_045653825.1 Candidatus Aphodosoma sp.
ATTCCCTCGTCCCCAAAGGGGGCGAACAAATATATCTTTAAACAATAAAATATTAACCTTTAGGCATTTATGTTATTTAAAGCATTTTATTGCACTCTAAATTAATTCCGCCAACGGGTGATAAATATACTATAAAGCAAACTACGAAGGCAATCCTCACAAAGATACAGCACCCTTAGTTAGACAATGGATTGTTTCATAGTCAAGACGCAACTTTTTGCTTCTCCCAAAGTGAAACTTGTTTTACAAATATCGATGTAAATAAGAGTGACAAATCTTTTTGCCCATATTTCGAAACAAAAATAATGCATTTTTGCCTATGTTTTGGAACAAAAACAGCATAAATTTGCCTATGTTTTAATTTTTTTATATCTTTGCATCGTGATTATAAAGTATATATGCTATGTTTAAAAGGGATGTAATTGGGGAATTGCAACGATGGGCAGATAAACCCAATCGTAAGCCTTTAGTTTTGCGTGGAGCAAGACAAGTTGGTAAGACTTCTGTTGTGAATGAGTTTGGTCGTAATTTTGATAATTATTTGTATGTTAACTTAGAAGACCAAGAGTTGTTGACTCTATTTAATACGGCACTAAATGTTCATGAATTATTGCTAGACTTATTTGCAATTAAAGGTATAGCGCGAAAAGAAGGTCGTACACTTTTGTTTATAGATGAGATTCAGAATTCGTCTAAAGCCGTTGCTTTATTGCGTTATTTTTATGAAGAGTTGTCGGATATATATGTGATATCGGCGGGTTCTTTACTAGAAAGTTTGATAAATTCGCATATTTCTTTTCCTGTGGGAAGGGTTGAATACATGTCGATGCATCCATGTTCATTTCGTGAGTTCTTATCTGCAACTGGTGATGAACTTTTACGTCAGCGAATAGAAGAAAACCCTCAAAAGTCAGTTGTATTTCATGATAAATTGATGCAAACATTTAATCGTTATGCGTTGATAGGAGGGATGCCTGAAGTTGTAGCAAATTATATTGTAAATCACGACATAGTATCATTGAATGATGTATTTGATTCTTTGTTGTTTGGTTATAGCGATGATGTTGAGAAATACGCAAAAAACAAAGTGCAAGTTTCGGTTATACGACACATTTTATCTGCAGGATGGGCAGAAGCGGCTTCTTCTGTTACCTTAGGACGATTTGCAGGTTCTGAGTATAAAGCTAGAGAGATGTCAGAGGCGTTTGCAACTCTCGAGAAGACAATGTTATTAGAGTTGGTTTATCCTATAACACAAACCGAACTTCCAATATTACCAGAGCGACGTAGGGCACCAAAGTTGATTTGGTTAGATTCGGGGTTGGTTAATTATGCGGCGAGATTACAAAAAGAGGTGCTTTTGTCAGAAGATATACTTGATGCTTGGAAGGGGCATTTGGCAGAGCATATTGTGGCACAAGAATTATTAGCATTGACAAATCGTTTTGGACAAAAACGTAGTTTTTGGGTTCGACAAAAGGCTGGTTCTATGGCTGAGGTCGATTTTGTTTGGCAATATGATTCGCTATTGATACCAATAGAGGTAAAATCAGGTCATAATGCCCATTTGCGTTCGTTGCACTCTTTTGTTGATAATAGTAAAAATTGTACATTGGCAATAAGAGTTTGGTCTCAACCATATTCTGTTGATGAAGTACAATCTAATGCAGGTAATCGTTTTAAATTGTTGAATATTCCGTTTTATTTGCTTGGTTTTTTACCTAAAATTATAAAAGAAAATATAGAGTGATTATCTATGATAAATTTGTATTAATAAAAATTGCATAAACCTTTGAGTATTATGCAATTTGCAAATTCAAGAACGAAGTGCAAAATTTTTGGATTTATATTGACGTCAGTCAATCAAACGTTGAAAAAAACCGCGGGTTTGCCAAGCGGCTGGGGGCGCGCAGCCCCCAAAGAGCGTAAAATGTAGAGTTAATAAGCAATACGAAGGAAAAAAATAAAGGGAAATATTGCTATCTCCCCAGGAATAATTAACTTTGTGTTGTATGAAAAAATATAATCAATTATCCCGAGAGCAAAGATACGCAATTTATTTGGGATTACAAGCGGGAATGACAAAAACTGCTATTGCTCGGCAAATAGGATGCAGTATATCAACAGTTTGTAGAGAAATAAAACGAAATACCAATCGTTTTGGTCATTATCTTTATGAAGATGCACATGAAGATGCTATGATGAGACGTTAGCGTAGTGCGTCTAATAGAAAAACTCCACAACATATTATTAAACAAGCTGTAAATCTATTGGTTGAAGAAGATTGATCACCAAAACAAATATCAGGTAAGTTAGCTCTTGAAGGAATAAATATAAGTCATGAGCGTATTTATCAGGAAATCAGAAACGATTCAACAGGTGAATTAAAAAAGCATTGTCGACATAAGATGAAGTACCGTCATCATACTAATTAAAAAAGAAATACGGCAGGAAAATCGTTAGTACCAGATAGAGTTTCGATACATGAACGACCACTAGAGGCTAATGGAAAACGTTTTGGTGACTGGGAAATGGATCTTGTTATTGGCAAAGAACAAGCAAGTGCTGTGTTAACTATAATTGAAAGAAGCACAAATATGTTTTTTCAAACAAAAGTTGAATCTAAACAACAAAAGTAGTTGCTAAAGCTGCTTATAGATTATTATTGCCCTATAAAGAAAAAGTATATACCATTACAACTGATAATGGACTGGAGTTTAAAAATCATAAGTAGTAAGCTAAGAAATTAAGAACCACTGTGTATTTTACTGATACATATTCTTCTTGGCAAAAAGGTGCTGTCGAAAATGCTAATAAAATATTTAGACAATATTATCCGAAAGGAACGGATTTTAATATGGTACAACAAGCTGATTTAAACGCTATTCAAGCTAAAATTAATAGGAGACCTAGAGAAAAATTAAACTTTTCTTCACCCAAAGTAAAGTTTTTTAAACACTTTTTGTAATTTTGCACTTGCTTGTTGACTCTACAATTCAAAGGGTTGAAAATGCGATATTGCCCAATCAAAAAAAAAGTCGTAACTTTGTATTTTATTTTTTCTTTCAAAAAGATTATTATTTAATAACCCCCAAAAATAAGTGCAATTCACACTATTTATGCATTGTGAATTGTGCATTGTGAATTAATCAACTATGGCATTACAATGTGGTATCGTAGGGTTGCCAAACATCGGTAAATCAACCCTTTTCAACTGTCTTTCTAACGCAAAAGCCCAATCGGCTAACTTCCCTTTCTGTACAATCGAACCTAACGTAGGCGTTATCACCGTACCTGACGAACGCCTAAATAAACTCGCCGAACTCGTCAACCCACAACGCATAGTACCGACTACAGTCGAAATCGTCGACATCGCAGGCCTCGTAAAAGGCGCATCAAAAGGCGAAGGCCTCGGCAATAAATTCCTCGCAAATATCCGCGAAACCGACGCCATCCTCCACGTGCTTCGTTGTTTCGACGACCCTAACGTTGTCCACGTCGACGGCTCAGTTGATCCAATCCGCGACAAAGAAATCATCGATGCCGAACTCCAACTCAAAGACCTCGAAACCGTAGATTCTCGCATACAAAAAGTTCAAAAACAAGCTCAAACTGGTGGAGACAAACAAGCTAAACAAATCTACGAAGTTCTCGTAAAATACAAAGCAGCCCTCGAACAAGGCCTCTCTGCTCGCACCGTAACCTTCGACAACAAAGATGACGAAAAAATCGCTCGCGAACTATTCCTTCTCACTGCAAAACCTGTCCTCTACGTATGTAATGTCGATGAAGCAAGTGCTGCCACTGGAAATGAATACGTCGAACGTGTACGCGAAGTAGCAAAACAAGAAGGAGCTGAAGTTCTTGTTATCGCAGCTAAAATCGAAAGCGAAATTGCCGAATTCGAAACCTACGAAGAACGCCAAATGTTCCTCTCTGAAATCGGCCTTGAAGAGTCAGGCGTTGCCCGTCTCATCAAGTCAGCATACGCACTCCTCCGCCTTAAAACCTACTTCACTGCAGGAGTACAAGAGGTTCGCGCATGGACATTCCACGACGGTTGGAAAGCTCCACAATGCGCCGGCGTAATCCACACCGACTTCGAAAAAGGCTTCATCCGTGCCGAAGTAATCAAATACGATGACTTCCTCTCTTATGGTTCCGAAGCCGCCGTAAAAGAAGCAGGCAAAATGGGCGTCGAAGGCAAAGAATACATCGTCCAAGATGGCGACATCATGCACTTCCGCTTCAATGTATAAAAACCTTACCCCATCAAGCCTATAAACTCTATAAATACAAAAAATCCCCTGATACCCAAAATATCAAGGGATTTTTTATATCCTTCAAAAAACCTATTTTTTATGACAACCCTCTGGTCGTCCTCCTTGTGGGCAACCCATCGGTCTCTCACCACGTGGTCCATGAGGCATCGGACGCATCTCACAATCCATTTTCTTCGCCCTAATCCCTTCGAGATATTGAATATAACGATCATCACCTAACACTTTGCGCAATTCGGCATTGCACTCTTTAATACATTCTTCACGTGTCATTGGATTGGCTGTCTCTTTACGTTTTTCTACTTTAAAGAAATGTGCTACATAAAAATCAACTAACGACTTACGCTCTGCTTCAGTCAAATCTTTCACTACACGTGCTATACGATCTACATTCATCATTGCTCGCGTCTCTGGTGTATAAACACACTCCTTTTTTATTTTACATCCTTCTGCACCTTGCATTGGACATCCCGATTTATCTTTCGGACATTGAGCCATCATACTCATTGTCATCATTACTGCCATTACGGCTACTAAAATCTTTTTCATAATTTCTAAATTTAAGTTTGTTGTTTTTATAAATAGTAGCAAATCCGCGGCTTTCTTGCTACCTCTTTGCTATTTTGACTTGCCAAACCAAAAAAAGTTTAATATAAAAAGGGGCCGAGCTAAAAATTAGATTTCGCCCAGCCTCTTTTGCGTGTTTTTCACACCATTATCTCAATTATTCTTCTGTTCCACCAAGAATCTTGAATTCTACACGACGGTTTTCAGCACGACCTTCTGGAGTTTTGTTCGATTCGATTGGTTCTTTCGAGCCTCGACCATTCCATTCCATTCTTGAAGGATCTATACCACGTTTAACCATTTCGTCATAAACAGCCTTAGCACGTCCTTCTGAAAGTTTCTTGTTGTAACGTTCCGAACCTACGTTATCGGTGTGACCTGTAATTCTAATTCTCATATTAGGATTTGCGGCCAACAATTGATACATCTCTTCAAGCGATGGTGCCGATACGTTACGTATTTCTGTCTTATCAGTATCAAACAACAAGTTACGCAAAATAACGACTGTATTTTTCTTGATTGGTTGCAAATCAACATACAACGTATCACTTATCACACGGAACAATGTATCGCGATAATCAATATATCCTGGACGTGTAATCATAATTCCATATTGTCCGTTATCTATTTGCTCTTCAACAAAACCTGTCTCTTTATCTGTCATACCAGCAAATATTGTGTCAACTTTTTCGCCCAATGTATACACTTTAACCATAGCATCAAGTGGCTCTTCAGTTTCAAAGTCACTAACAAACATATAGAAGAATGTTGGATCTGGTATAAATGTAACGTCACGAACTACAGGACGACGACGTGGTTTTTTCTTAACTGGTTTTGGTGCTTTATCCAAGCCCAACAATACAGTAAACTTCGCACCAACTACCAACGAATTCAAATTTGCCAACTTACCTTCGCTATTCTTTACCGACAAAACACTATTATTTTGGAATTGTCCATTTTCTACATTAGACACAGGCACCTTAAATGATCCATCTCCATTGTCTGTCATCTCTGGGAAGTCTAACAACAAACCTTTTGGCTTATTTGCATTAATATTCATCACACCGTAGTCAACAAAAGCACCAACTCTATACGACAATTTTTTCTTATCTTTTCCCGAACCATACTCCAATGCCGATGCTGGGAAATAGTCATCAAGACATATACCTACTTCTGCTGAAACCGCAACATCAAGACCAAATGTAAAATCATTACCATATTTTGCTTTTTGAGTATATAACCCATGTGTTGGCATATTTCCCATATCATCTATCAATTCTGGGTCACGCAACATTGTAGTAACATCACTCTTCATTGAATAATTACCCATCAAACCAAGACCAACCTTAGCACCAGCCATGAAATAAATTTGTTTGAATTGACTTCCAAACATAATAGGTATATTCAACGACATTCTATTCTGTGCCTCTTTATAATTAGCAAAATCCATAATATATTCCATTGTATGATTTTGTTTGTTTGCATCACTATAAATAAAATCACCAGAATAACCAAAATCTTCCAATTTAGTTGTAGAATTCAAATACATAAATTCTAAACCTCCACGAAAATGGAAATTAGATTTATGTTTCATAAAATAACCTATACCCAACATTCCTGCACCACCACCTGGCACCGAAGACCCTTCATAATTATGCAACAATGCAGAATATCCTCCACCACCATAAACATCAATAAACGATGCTATTGCTTTAGACCCATCTGTTGGTTTTTTACGTTTACGTTTTTGCGCTTCCACGTCCGAAAACGGCAAAATCAAAAACACTGCCAATAACAACAATGTAATTTTTGTTAAATGTTTCATGATAAATTAATATTTTTTGATTGATTTTTTTTTTGTCTTATTTTCACTATCTTTAAAGCTAATAGAAATTAGCAAGCAAATTTAGACAAAATTATTGATTCCCACAACAAATTTTAAAACAAATTACATAAAACTCCGCAAAAAATAAAAAATAATTCTATCTGCATTGTCTTTTGTCCTTTTTTTAGTACCTTTGCACGATAAAAATTTAAAGTTGATCTTATGAAAGATTTTATAATTATAATTCTACTGCTTATTCTATTCCCTATTTCAGTTTTTCCTGACCCTACAACACTACCTTCTGCTCCTTCCGAAACTCAAAATGGTACAAATAAAGAATACAATATACCAGATTTAACTTCTTTTTTCAACTCATACAACCAATCGCCTTCTGGTTTTGAAAAAACCAAAAACGATAGTTTATTATGTACTATAACTTCCATATACAACAATTTTTCAAAATCAACCCTTGTAAATCCATACGAAATTGAAATTAACAAACTCCCTGATTCAATACTTATTGATTGTCACGACTACATATATCCAACAAAAAGCCAACACATTACATCTCGATTCGGAATACGTGGCATTCGATTTCATAATGGCATTGATATCGGAATAAAATATGGTGATACTATTCGTTCCCCTTTTGCTGGTGTTGTTAGATACTCAAATTACCAACGAGGTGGATACGGCAAATACATAATCATCCGACACCATAATGGATTAGAAACTATAATGGCTCATTTTTCCCATACATTAGTTTCTGTTGGCGACACCCTCCTTGCTGGAGATGTTGTTGGTCTTGGTGGTAGTTCTGGTCGCTCATCAGGACCTCACTTACATCTCGAATTTCGATTGCTCGGAAATTCTTTTAATCCCGAAAAAATAATAAATTTCAAAAACACCGAAATAAAAAACAGAGACAACAAAGGCAATTTCCTAATAACAATTGCCGACACCTATTCCCACCAAGGCGACCTAGAAGAAATCAAACGAGCAGCATACCATCGCGTACGCTCTGGAGAAACCCTATCCCACATCGCACGACGATACGGAACATCAATACGACGCCTCTGCGCACTCAACGGAATCAAGGAAACATCCGTAATCAGAATCGGACAAAGAATACGCTACCGATAAAGAATGAAGAATGGGGAATGAGGAATTTTTGCGATAAGCGAGAGCAGAAAATTGCGTTTAAGTGAAGAAAATGAAGTTTACTTCAATTTCTGAACGATAGCAATTTCAACAAAGTTAATTCAAGCTCCGCTTGAGTTATGCCAAGCAAAGCAAAACCGACGCTCGCAGCAAGAGTAGAAGACAAATTTATTTGTATTATACCTTGCAAGAAGGAGGAAAACGAAGTTAAATCACGACAGAAAGGAGTAATTAGGAATTATAAAATAATGATATGAAAGAAAATATAGTATTCGAAAAAAGCAAAAATTTTGCAATTAGAATAATACGTCTATACAAATTATTGCAAGATAGAAAAGAATATATAATTTCTAAACAAATCACCCGCTCCGGAACAAGTATCGGCGCAAATATATCTGAAAGCCAATTCGCAATAAGTAAAAAAGATTTTCAATCAAAAATGTATATTGCACTAAAAGAAACACACGAAACACTTTATTGGCTAGAGTTACTACACAAAACTAAATATTTATCTGAAACAGAATACAATTCAATAAATGAAGATTGCCTAGAACTTAAAAAACTATTAAGCAGCATTACAAAAACAACAAAAGAAAAATTAATAACTGAAAAACAAAATACTAACCTTAAAAACAGAGGATAAAAAAGAGAAAAAGGGAAAAGACAAAAAGGAAAAAAAGGAAAAAAAAGAAAGAAAAGACAAAAATATAAGGACAAGAGAAAAAGAAAGAAAAAAGGAAAAATTCCTCATTCCTCATTCCTCATTCCCCATTCCCCATTCCCCATTCCCCATTCCTCATTAAACTATGTTTCAACTCGCAGTCTTAGGTGGTGGCCCTGCTGGCTACACCGCAGCCGAACGCGCTGCTCAAGCTGGACTCAACGTAGTCCTTTTCGAAAAAAATGCCCTCGGTGGCACTTGTCTAAACGTTGGTTGTATCCCAACAAAAACTCTCCTCTATTCATCTAAACTCTACTACAATGCTGTCAACGGCAGCAAGTATGGCGTTAAAACTGAGGGTGTTCAATTCGAATACGACAAAATCGTAGCTCGCAAAAACAAAGTAGTACGTAAACTCATCGCTGGCATCAAAGCCAAAATGACCAACAACAACGTCACTGTCATCAATGGCGAAGCTACAGTTGTTGAAAACACCAACGGTGTAGTTACTATCGCTTGTGGCGACGAGCAATACCAAGCCGAAAAACTCCTTATTTGTACAGGTTCACAAGTGGCAATACCACCAATCCCAGGTGTTGATACTGCTGAATATTGGACCTCTACCGAAGCCCTCGAAACTAAAGAAGTACCTGAATCTCTCATAGTTATCGGCGGTGGCGTTATCGGTATCGAATTCGCAGGTCTTTTCGCCACATTTGGCACTAAAGTCACTGTCATCGAAATGGCTCCAGAAATCCTCCCTGGCATCGATACAGAAATCTCTGCCATGCTCCGCTCCGAATTAGCTAAAAAAGGCGTTGAATTCCACCTCTCATCTAAAGTACTCCACGTCGCAACAGGTTGCGTAACATATTCTGATGCCGAAGGCGAACACAAAGCCGAAGCCACAAACATACTCCTCTGCGTAGGCCGCAAACCAAACCTCGCTGGCACACAAGCTCTCGGTCTCGAACCATTCCGCAATGGTATCAAAGTCGACGAACACATGCGCACATCTGCATCTAACGTATGGGCTGCAGGCGACGTCACAGCATTCTCGCTCCTCGCCCACACTGCCGTACGCGAAGCCGAAGTAGCCGTAAACGACATCGCTGGCATCAACGACACAATGCACTATCGCGCTATCCCTGGCGTAATCTACACATCGCCTGAAGTAGCAGGTTGTGGTGCAACCGAAGATTCTCTCAAGGCGGAATCGCGCGAATACCGTGTTCACAAACTCGCAATGACCTATTCGGGACGTTTCGTAGCCGAAAACGAAGGTGGCAACGGCATTTGTAAAATCATCACCGACACCGAAAACCACATCATCGGAGCTCACCTCATCGGCAACCCTGCATCAGAACTAATCTCAACAGCATGCGTAGCAATCGAAGCCGGCATGACCATTGAGCAACTACGCAAAGTAGTATTCCCTCACCCAACAGTTGCCGAAATTTTCAAAGAGACCATTTGCGAATAAACGAAAGCAATGAAATTTATTTCATTTGCCAAGTATAAGCAACAACTTGAGCAAAGAGAAAAAACAAATTTAGACAATTACAATAGAGACGCAATACATTGCGTCTCATTTTTTTATATCTTCATTTTTTCATAAAAATATTTTGTCATATAAAAAATAATATATAACTTTGTAGTTCGATGCTATACATTTTTTTAGCATAAAATAAAATGATTTTAATTTGCCGATAAACTTCTGCAAATCAGTGTTTTATACACAAAAACCACAAAAAAGATACAACTATGAAAAAATTATTTTACACCCTAATATTGTGCTTTTTCGCGCTAAATCTCTCTGCTCAAGTCTATTTTGTATCTCAAAACCAAGTTCAAAATATATACACAGGCATGAGTGAAGTATCGTACGAAGCAATCGCTGCCCCTGCTGGTTACAACTATGCCTACAAAATCGACTATGCAAGCATCGAAGAAAACTATATCTCAATAGACTTCATAAATGGTGATTATCTCGAGGGTGAAGTTAGCAACAACAACATCTACACTCATGCAACAAACTCTTCAGAAAATTTAGTTTTGCGTTATTTAAGTATTGTTGATTACTTCCGAGTAACCGTCTCTCTTCCTAATAATATAAATGCTAGCCTTCTCGCACATATCCAAACAGATGCTGCCGTATATTCGTCTTCTGTAAATGGAAAAACTAAAACTTTCAACATCTGCAAATTCTTTAATAGCACAGGAGTAAATATTATTGCACCAAAATTTATTACAGAATCGTTTGAACCTCACACTACAAACACAACCAAAATCAAGTATCAAATTTCGGACAATGAGAACCACAATATAAGCATAAATGCAAGACATTATAGCACTAGTGGAGGATATTATCAACTATCTTTCACAGAAACAAAAAATATTGAAATTTCAAAAACATCTTCTGAATCAAGAGCAATAAGTACCACATACTACGATGATGCCAATTTTGGTTCTATCTCCTACTCTATAACCTACTCTAATAGTGAAGTTGCTGATTGGATATGGATTTCTTCTCCTTTCGATGCAAACATCACAGTTCAAACTACAACTGGCATCTCTTTAAAATTAACTTATACTAACGATCCTAATCAAAACTACAAAAATGCATCATTCTTGTTACGCAAATTTGACACAAACAAACGCGCACAAGGAAAACTTGATTATTGGACCGAAGTAAAAGAAGCAAAATTAACAGCTGGCGAAGGTTACCTTCTTGGCATTGACCCTCGCAATTTAACAAGCAACTTCGTTGTAACATACACATCGGTAAACTCAAGCAACACAAACAATGCTACCGATCAACGCTTATTCAGTCCATCTTCTTACGTATCCGACTATAGCAACCAACACTTTATCGGAACAAAGATGTACTACCCTGCTAAAGTTGTAAACCAATCTAATAGCAGTGTTTTCTATATAGCAAAACAAAAAGACGATAATTACGCATATTTTTTAGGTGCAGGAGCAACATCAACACAAACACTCGAACCATTCACACCTTTCTTTATAAAATTTGAAAGCGGATATATATTGTTCCAAAAAAACCAATTTTCTGCAAATGCTCCTGCCGCGCGAATTCAAGCAGAAAACAATACAAATGATTTCTTAGAAACTTATACTATCAATATCAATGGTACTGAATGGAGCGGTGAAACTACAGTTCTCATCAACCCAGAAAAACCAGAAAACGAAAATGGATTTATTTATTTCACCGAGAATGTAAGTGGCATACCTTTTGCTAACCAATTTTATAGCCTTGATCAAAACAAACCTCGCTCTTTCAACTATCAAACAAAAGAAGACCAAACCATTGCTCTCGAAGGTCGTCTCCAAAACGAAGGAGAATACACTATATCACTTAATGGAATAAATACAACAGCAAATTCTGTTCTTCTCACCGATAACACAACAGGAGCAACTACCGAATTGACTAACAACGACTACACTTTCACTGCCAATAATGAAGAAATCCTTACTGGTCGTTTCTTTTTAACTTTTAGCTTCGTTCCAGAAACAACTACGGATCTTTATGTCGCCGAAGCTAACCAAATCATCGTTTTTGGCAATGCGAATAATTGTACTATTAAAAATCTCACTATAGGTAAAAATGTTGTAATATACGATGCTACTGGTCATCTTGTTTACAACCAAATTGCTCAATCTGACATCATCAACATAAACATACCTATGGGAACATATATCGTAAAACAATCAAACAAAACTGCTCGTTTTGCAATAAAATAAAAAACCTATGAAAAAATTTCTTATTTTTACTGCAATTCTGTTTATTGGATCAAATTGCATTCTCAATGCTCAAATCGAATTGAGAAACCCAACGCAGGAAAACAAAACCATACTCAAAAATCCAACTGACAACAAAGTTTTCAATACAAATACTGTCCCTTTCGATGAAAAGGTGCAAGATGGACCACATATGAATTTGCATAAATTTGGCACAGAACAAAAAAGAAATATCAGTGTCAAACAAGGCGATTACAATCATTATAACCAACAATCAACATACAATCAATCTATTACAGGAACTGTTGATCGTGCAACTGTCAATCGTCCTCAATCTGCTACACTCAACAACAACCAATTTAATTATAACCAAAATGCAGGTCGAAAAATATCTAACAATACCAGCAGCACCAATCCCACATATAATGCTCCAATGCAAATAAATATGAAACAACAAAACTCAGAATTGGCTACTACCGATAATACAACTATACAAGTGAGCGACCGCCAAAGCATATCTATCAACCCTAACGATGGTTCATCTAACACCGATACCCCAATCGCTCCTGGTGGTAACCCTTCAACTCCAATAGGCGATGCTTACACTTTATTGGTTATACTAGCTGGATTATATGCATTCATCCTATATCGTAAACAATAATAACATAGCAGTAGAGACGCAATATTTTGCGTCTCTTTTTTTATAACACACCACATAGTAGAGACGCAATATTTTGCGTCTCTTTTAGTCTATAGTCTCCTCAATACTAATTTCATCAAACATTAATACTTTTTATATAAAAATTCCACAAAAATTTGCACAAATGAAACTTTTTGTTTAACTTTGCATCGCAAAACAAATTAAACAAATCTAAAACTAAAAAAATCACAAACTATTAGTTATGAAAGCGATGTACAAATGCGAATTAGCCCGCGCTGCAGGTGTATCTACCACCACATTCAAACGATGGATCACAAAACACGAAGAAGAACTTAAACGTTTGGGCAACGAACCCAAAGCCAAAATCATCAATCCCGCCGGCGTCGAATACCTCTGCCGAACTTTTGTAATAGAAGTATAACACCTTTTTCCCTACTCCCTGCTCCTTACTCCCTACTCCCTGCTCCCGAATTCAACCTTATTCCGCCAAAATCCCCCAAATTCCCCAAAAACAAAATTCAACATTTCTAGATGTAGTAACTTTGCACTCGCAAACAAAAAACTATTACTAACCATCTAAAAATGTTGAATTTTATGATTTTTCTCACTGCGGGTCATACTGGACCCAACACAGGTGCTTCTGGCACAGTAATCGAACCCCACGGTCGCCTCGATGAAGGCACCGAAACCATCCGCCTACGAAACCGCGTAGCCGAAATCCTCTCCGAAAAATGGGGCATCGTCGTACTCCTCGACCGCAACAACGAACGCCTCGGTCTCCTCACCGATCGCATCAACCGACTTGCATCACCTGCCGACATCTGCCTCGACATCCATCTCAATTCCCACTCCAACCAAACAGCCAATGGAACCGAAGTGATAATAGCTTCCGATGCTTCTGATACCGAAATATCTATCGCTGTACGCCTACTCAACGCCACAGCCCGTGCACTACAAACCAATCAACGTGGCATCCGCTCCGAACAAAAAACTCCGCATCAACGATTGGCTATGCTACATCTCAACTGCCAATGCATAGTACTCGAAGTATGCTTCTGTTCCAATCCAGATGACGGCAAACGCTATCTCTCCAACTTCGAACAACTCGCCCAAGCCATTGCCCGTACCCTCGCCGAAAACATCGTCATTAAGGAATAATAAATAGGGAGTAGGAGCAAGGAGCAGGGAGGAAGAGAGGCCTCAAAGAGGGCTAATTATGCTTAAGCGCTGGTGACTAAGCAGTAGCGAAAGAACCTGCGAAAAATGAATCAACTCAATAATACGTCCCTAACAGGGGCGAACAAATATGCATATGTTCAAACCTCTTCGAGGTCGCACCCCTAAAAACCAAAATAGGCTGAAAGCCTTATAGTTCATAACCCAAAGGCAACGCCCTGGGTATAATCAACAATCATATCAATCACGCCCTGAAAGGGCAAAAGTTTTCAAAAAAATTATGAACAATAAATTAAAAAAGTATTGCATTTTAAATTGTGCATTAATCAGTTGTACCACTCAAAAATCAACCACCCACATAATCAATAACCGCGACTCCACCTATGTCGAACAACTCACGCCCCACCTTATCCCTCCCGATAGCACCACTATAAACGCTCTCCTTAGATGCGATTCGTTCGGACAAGTCTATATCTCACAAATCAAATTACTCAGCCAACACAACAACACCCTCTCTTTTCAACTCGACTCACTCGGTAACCTTAACCAAACCATAACCCACCTCCACGACACCATTTGGATACCTCATTCCGAAACAAAAATCACCGAAAAAAACAATTCTCATGCCAAAACTCACCAAATCGACTATCGCACACCTCCTTTAATTACAAAAATTCTCATCATCGAAACTCTAATTATTGCCATCGCACTACTCTTTTATCTCGCCAAAAAGCGATTTAAACAATAAAAAACATCACGATTCACTCAAAAACCATCAAAAACACCAAAAACCGCCACCACCCCCTCTGCGAAGTTGTAACTTTGCATCGTCAAAAACAAACAAGCGCGCTCAACATTTTTTGACAAATACAAACAAAATCAAAACAAAATTTATTAACCACTAAAAAACCAAAAAACTATGAAAATTGATGCAATTTCTTTGATTGACGGAATGTCTGGCAAACTCAACAAATGCGAAAAAGTAGTATTCAGCAAACGCTACGGCAACATACACGCTTGGGAAGTCGAACCCTCTAATGCCGAACCAACCGAAAAACAACTTACCGCCCGTGCTCGCTTTGCTTATGCTGCTTCAAAAGCTGCAGCCGACATGTTAGAACCCGACAAAAAAGCAGAATGGCAAACTATTGCCGACGCCTCTAAAGGCAAATACAAAACCGCTCGTGGTGCTGCTCTCGCCTCTTATTACGCCAACTACACCCCTGAAGAATAATTTATATCCCATTCAGTAATTCAATGTAACCACTCAGTCGCATCGCCTAAAATAGGGTGATGCGACTGATTTTTTTTGCGTAACTTTGTAGTAATTTTGTTAGCCATTATTGTTCAACCACAACAATAAAGACGTTCTTATATAAAACATAATCTCACAAAACACTAATCAACAAATATGAAAAAAATACTACTAACAACAATCATCTCTCTTCTCGCTATAACCAATGTTATAGCAGCCATCGATGGTAATGGTGTATCAAAAGAAGGAACAACATATTATACTACAACTGTTTATACTGATGGTTCATCATATTATACTTTTGGTGACAATCTCGATATAAATTTGCCATATCCAAGTAATTACGTTTCATTCCAAGCTTGTGCCCAAAATGCAAGTGTTGGAACTAGAACGCTCTCTATAGACCAATATATTTCTGGTTGGAGTAGTACTGGATATACGACACCAACACTAAACAATAATGAAATAAAAAACGAAGGTTCTTTTTGGAAACCAAATTATGTAACTGTATGGAAGTGGACTGATTATAGTACAGATAAAATTTCGACTTCTGCAACACAAATAGCATTCAAAAATAATGGAGGTACATTGAGTCGTTATATCCGTAACATCAAAGTCCGCATGGCAAACCATATTTTGCTAAATACACCGGCAAATGGTAGTACTAACGATTTGGGCGAGGTGGAAATTGGTAAGTCTGCAACATTAGATGTAAAATTCAAATCATTCTTAGTGAACAAAAATCTAACTGTTACATCAAACAACCCATTCTTTACAATCAACGGCGATACTACTTACACTATAACAACCACTGCTGACCCTTTTTGTAGCACAAGTGAAAAAAAATTCGACTTCACTATAACCTATCAACCAACATCGGCAGGCAACCATTCGGCAACAATAAGAATCAGCGATGGCACAAATAGTCAAACAATCACAGTTACAGGTTTAGGTAAAAGAAAACAAAATACTATCAATTGGAATGGCATAAATACTCAAATCCCTGTAGGAGAAAGCATTTCACTTAACAATGTAACTTCTACATCAAAGGGAAATATCACTTTCACCTCAAACGCACCAGAAATAATAAAAGTAGAAAACAATAACAAACTCATTGCTCTTGCCGAAGGTAAAGCTACTATCACAGCAACAACAGATGAAACTAACGAATATACATCTGCCGTATCAACACTCAAATTCGAAGCGACACAAAAAACTATTCAAACCATCGTTTGGAACCAAGATTTCTACTTGCTCAAACTTGGTGATGCCGATACTACTCTCAACGCATACGCAATCGACAAGGAAACGGATGTTGCTAATGGCAATACAATAGAATATTCGGTCGAAAACTCGAATGTGGTAACAATTACCAATGGCAGACTCCATATTGTTGGCAAAGGTCAAACTACAATCACCGCACACCAACAAGGCAACGAAACATACGCTGAGGCTTATATGACAAAAGTTGTTATGGTTCGCGAAGTATCAGATGCTTGCGATGCTCCAATCTTAACAGAACTAAGCACTCCAGCAAGCAAAGATGGGGCTTTTAACTGGGATGCTATTACTCATACAACAGCCGAATGGACTACCGTTCCAGATAAACTCACATTCACAATCAGTTGTAGCTTTGCTGCAACCAAAAAATTTGGCGATACTAGCGGTGCAGAATTAGAAATCAAAGACCAAAACGGAAATTATGTGTATAGTCCTACACAAGGAAACGACCAATCAAAAACTCACACAATACAATTAGATCGCTCAGTAAGAAAATTGTCGTTTTCTTTAACCTGCAACCTTGACCGTTCTATATCTAACATCTATGTAACCCCAGCGATATACGTAGAAAAAGATCGTGAATCTATCACTTTCACTGATACCGAAATTAGTATATCTACTTCCGAAACCGTAAATATCGATTGGGCAAATCAACCTGATGGACTTTGGGCTACGATAGAAAACGACAACCATAACGTATTCTCAATAACAAGAAATGAATACTTTGGTGGCTCATGTGGTGATTATGACAAAACTCCAGTAGAAGTGGAGTTCATTGCTCAAGAAGAAGGCGATTTCTCTGCTGAGCTCGTAATATATATGGGATACGAAAACCCTGTAGAAAAACACAGAATTCCTCTTAAGGCAAAAGCAGTTTACCGAGAGACGATTTTCAATAAAGATGGCGATTGGAACAATCCTACAAATTGGAGTGCGGGTATTCCTACGGGTATTGGTAAAAATGCGACTATCGCTGCTGCAGTAACTATCCCTAATGATTATACTGCTGTTGCTAATGATATCACTATTACAGATGGTGGTTCTATCATGGTTGAACCTCAGGGAACACTAAAAGTAAGTAATATCATTGGCTCAAATGGCACAAATATCACCCTACGAGCTGATGAAAATGGTTCGGCTATTTTATTGTTTAAAAACGATGAAAGTAATAAAGTAAATGCAAACATTCAACTCCATACTATCGCTTCATCTGATGGTCTTCGCAATGGAACACCAGGCAATTTCAAAGACCCTAAATGGCAATATTTCGGAGTTACAGCCGAAGAAGTTACCTTCTTAACTCTAAATCCCGATGGCACAACTAACTGGATTTACCGTTGGGACGAAACCCAAAATGCGACTTCTTGCTGGGCCGAAAAATTGAAATCAGGCTCTACCCTATCGGCATGGAACGGCTATTGCCTCGCTCAAGAGAATGCTACTACCTACGGCTATTCTGGCTCTCTCGTAAATGGCAACCACACATACACCCTTACTTACACACCCGAAAATGCAAGCGACGACCTCGGCAACAACCTCATATCAAATAGTTATACCGCTCCAATCAATATAACTACTCTCAACGATGCCAACTTCACCAACGCCGAAGCCAATCTCTATATCTACAACACAGGCTCTTTCCTTGAATGGAAAGACAACACTCAACTCGAAGGTTTCAATCCAGGTCAAGTGATTGTGATTCCTGTAAACACAGTAGATGCTCTTGGTAGCGAGTACCCCCGCACTATTGCATCAGGACAAGCTTTCTTCGTGAAGGCAACAACCGAAGGTGCTTCGTTTACAGTAGATTACGAAACCAATGTGTATAGTACAATGCGCAAAGAAAATGTAAAACGCACTAAATCGTCCGACTTGTCTGACTCTTTCAATACCCTCAAAATTCAAATCACTGGCACTACATCAAACGACCGCCTCTACCTCCTTGAACACAAAAACACTACAGTTGACTTCAATAATGGCTACGATGCTATAAAAATTTTCGACAATCCTAACGGACCTCAAATCTATGCTACTACCCCATTCGGTGCAGCATCTATCAATACATCCGAATCATTCGATGGTCAAGCAGTAGGCTTTATTGCTAATGACGAAAACGAACTATACACAATCTCTTTCGATACAACACACCTTATATCATATACAGAACTATATCTCTACGACTCTGAAACCGAAATATACACAGATATACTACACAACGAAAAATATCAATTCTACGGCTCTAAAACACCAAATAACACACGATTTTTTATAACATCCAACAACCCAAACAAAACACAAAACAATACTACTACCCAAATAGAGATTCCTACTACATTAGACAATTTTTTAACCAAAGGAGAACCAATATACATCTATACCTTAACAGGACAATTAATAAGTGAATATCAAGAACTTTCAACTCTTCCAAAAGGCATTTATATCATCAAAAATGGCGAAACAACCTTAAAAATAACATTTTAAATTTAGTATATGAAATTTATCAAAATAACAACACTCTGTTTACTAATACTTTCTGTTAGTATTGCCTCTGCCGAAATCAAAATTCGCACAGTATCACCAAATTTCTCTATTGAAGAAGTAAAGTACAACAGAAGAATTGACAATGCAACAAATAGTATTTACATCACACATAAAAATGATGTATCTTATATAAAAATTAACATAAATAAACCTTCAACACCTCGCCAAACAATTTACAACAATGAAATAAACTATTACCACCAATACAGCAAAACAACCACACAAAGTCAAAACGTGTTATATAACAACCACATCACAATGAAATCCTACAATGTAGCTAATCGCACACCTTTTGATGGAGGTGAAGCTACAATAAACACCACAGGCAGATTTAATGCTTTTGGTCCACCAACCGAAGGACCTATTAGTGATATAATATGGTCACTACTCATATTCGCAGGTATATACCTTTTTGTAATAAAATTCAAAAAAACTCTATAAACATCTATAATTTTCTATTATCTCATATCGTTTTATATAATCCCTATTATTTTCTATAAAAAAGCGACTGATTGAGAAATTCAATCAGTCGCTTTCGGTACCCGGAGCGGGACTTGAACCCGCACAGCCGCAATGGCCAAAGGATTTTAAGTCCTTCGTGTCTACCATTCCACCATCCGGGCGGTAAACATTAATAAATATTTATCCTTTATACAGAAAAATCGGGGATTTCCCGATTCTTTTAATCTGCGAGCGGAAAACGGGACTCGAACCCGCGACCCCAACCTTGGCAAGGTTGTGCTCTACCAACTGAGCTATTTCCGCATTTGCGACTGCAAAGTTACAACTTTTTTTTGAATTAACAAAATAAAATATAGTTTTTTTTGTAAAAAAATTTATTTTATTGATTTTTAATAGATTATATAGACTTTATAGACTCTATAAAATCTATAGAATCTATAGAGTCTATAAAGTTTTATCTTCTATTCCATTATCTAAGAGTAATTTTTTTAGGCGTACGATCTCTTGTTCTTGCTCTTTTACTTTGATTTTCAAGGCTTCAAACTCCTCATCTTGCTGTTTTCGATAGCCTGTACGGGTTGCATGTATCCGTTCTTTAATACCGCCTAGTTCAACAAAATCTTTTTCTACAGCAAGTAAATGATGATTAAGCAATGTGTCGGTCATATAACATAAAGTAAGCGCAATATTAGCCATCTCTTCATCAGACCACCTTTCAAAAAAAGGTTGATAATCCTCAACTCTATTATGATGACGACAAAAATCTTTCATTTTTACATAACGCTCATGCCCTTCTGACCACACCACTAAATTGAGTGAAACTAAATAATCTCTATAATCCTCTCTCAACTCTTGTATGGAACTACGCGCCACATTCATCAACTTCACATGCATCTCAATAGATGTTACTCCATCTTTAGTCCCCTCAATAATATTCTGCTTACCACTACGTGCTGCTTGAACCATCTGATCAACAGTGCGATCGCCATAAGAGGGCAAAAAACGCTTACAAAAAACAAACGTCAGATGATACAATACTTCTGCCTTCTGATAATAATAATATTCTCGCCAAGGACGCTGACGCTTTAATATTTGATATTTCATTTTTTTTTTTTTAGTTTTATAGTTTATAAATTCTATAGAGTTTATAAATTCTATAGAGTCTATAAATTTATAGATTTTACAAATTACAAGCTCTATTGAAGTCTTTTCTTATCTGCTCGCGTAGGTCGTCAAGAGAGGAAAAACGTTGTTCATGGCGAAGAAAATGCAAAAATCGCAATTCTAATTCATTTCCATACAACTCATCGCCTTCATACCCTATTATATGTACTTCTATAGTTCGTTTGCCATTATCTATAGTCGGACGACTACCTATGTTTAATATTCCTTTATAAATATCACCATTAACAATAACTTCCACCACATATACCCCATCAGATGGTATCAATTTCAGTGTATCTACCTCTAAATTTGCTGTTGGGAAACCTATTTGACGCCCTATTTTTTGACCAGCTACTACCCTACCTTTAAGAAAATATTTATAGCCTAACAATTTATTAGTCAATAGTATATCCCATAGTTCTAACGCACGACGTACTTTAGAACTACTTACCATAACCTCGCTCTCACTAAATCCATCGCAACGCTTAACCTCTAATCCAAACTGCTTGCCATACTCAATATATTCATCAAACGAAGTTGCTCTATCACTACCAAAACGATGGTCATACCCCATCAACAACACCTTCACCCCATACTGCTCAACAAGCATTTGCATAAATTCACGAGATGTGAGTTTAGACAAATATTCATCAAACTGCAACATAACTACTTCATCAACACCTTTTTGCGTGAGTAAATCAACCTTTTCGTCGGACAAAGTGAGTTGTTTCAACCCACAATTTGGGTCAAAAAACAATCGTGGATGATTGGCAAAAGTGACAACCATAGATTGCATACCTCGTGCTGAAGCCTCTGATTTCAATTGCTCCAACAGATAGTTATGCCCCAAATGAACACCATCAAAAAAACCTATAGTGGCTACTTTATTCATTACTATAAACTTTTGCCCTTTCTGGGCGTAAATTCTATATAACCTATTTTACCCAAGACGTTGCATTGGGCTATGAACTATTAGGCTTTCAGCCTATAAATTTTGCATTAAAACACAAAAATTATTAGATGTTTTTAAACTGATTTTTATTATTCTTAGGCTTTAACCTCTTTTTTTGCATCAATACGCTTAGTAATTATCTCATACAAAATAAGTCCCACAGCAGCAGCTACGCCAATAGCAGCAAAATAGTACCAAATATAGTGAGCATTGGCACTTGCTTCGAGCCATGCATCGTGAGTTTCGAATAGTTTTGGGTCTGGACAATATTTTTGCAACAACACACCCGACAAACCAAAACCGATGATAGATGAGAAGAATGAGTCTAACTGACTAAATCCAAGATACATACCTTCCTCACCTTTAAGTGCTTGAAGAGAGAAATATTCCAAATAACGTGGTGTAATGAAACATTCACACAAGCCTTGCAACATGATACCTACGACCAACATGAGAGTGATAGGGTGCATACCAAAAATAGGTTCACTACCAAGAAGATTACCTGTTGACATAACCAATGCAGCCACTGGTACCAAAATCATACCTACAACCATAGAAGTGAGAGCTGTATAGCGCGACATCCATTTAGTAATAAAATTCACCATTAACACCACAACCAACGGATTGACATTGGCAATCCAACCTGGTTTAGCTGCTTCGCCTGCCATACGGATAACATATTTAGGCATAGTGGCATACAATTGTTGTTGGCACATCCAAAAACCTGATGCTATGAAGATAAATATCAATAAACGTTTGTTAGTGAGACCTTTCCACAATCCTTGCCATACCTCACGCATTGTTTTGTTTTCGCCTTCGGTGTTGACTGAATAATACATGAAAATAATCAATACCAAAGCAACAAGACACAAAGCTGTAGAGAAAAAGTTGACATAGATATAGGCACGCTCGCCAATCCATCCACGCAATGGATCGATAACACACTTACCACTGAAAGCACCGATATTAACCAAAGTGTAGAAAATAGAGTAGCCACGAGCACGGGTTTCGGTAGTTGTTTCACGTGCAACAGAAGCACGAATTAAACTACGGATAAAACTACCTCCAAAAACCATAATCAACATAATTGGTATAACCAACCATTTAAGCGGACTCTCTTGCAAACCGTAATATTGATTTTCGGTAATAATGTTTGCTACGAGTGCTTTAGCCCCCTCAGGAGCATCGGCATAATGCACTAAACCCAAACCTTCAAGCATGAAAGGTAATATACCCAACAAAAGATAACCAATAGGCATCATTGTGAAGGCGATGATCATAGCCTTACGATAGCCAATCTTGTCGGCATAGGCACCTGTAAAAATTGGTAATAGATACATCAATGCTGAAAATCCACCCGAAATAAATCCAGCTTCGATATCACTGAAACCAAGAATATTCGACAAATAGAAAGTGATTGCGATAAATAACGCATAATAAGCCGTGCGTTCGAGCATCTCGGCAACGTTTGCTGTCCAAAAGGCAGCCGAAAATTTAAGTTTTTGAGTTTGCATTTTTTATATATTTTGTCTTATTTTTTATAGTCACTATAGTTTATTATAGTTGCCTATAACGCTACAGAAACTATATATTTGTATAGCTGTGAAAAAATATTCAATTCTCAGAGCTCCATTTTATGGTGAAAATGAGCGTAAACAACTGATGCTTTGAATTTTCCAACTACTTCAGAAATTTCAGATTCAGAAGCCAAAGAGATTCGTTTTACGGATTTGAAGTGCTTTAAGAGCAAATTTTTGGTTTTTTCGCCTACACCAGATATTTTATCGAGTTCGGATTGAGTTTGTGACTTGCTTCGCTTGTCGCGATGGAAAGTGATGGCAAAACGATGGACCTCATCTTGCACCGAAGCAAGAAATTTAAAAAGAGTGTCGGTTGGTTTAAGTCCAACCGAGCGTGGTGGAAAACCTACCAAAACTTCAGACGTATGGTGCTTGTCATTTTTTGCTAAACCTGCAAGAGAGATATTCAAACCCAATTCGTCTTCGACGACTCGACGGACAACCTCCATCTGACCTTTGCCTCCATCGGTGAGAATAAGGTCGGGTAGGGGAGTGCCTTCTTCAATCATACGACTATAACGACGATGCACAACCTCTGCCATCGAAGCATAATCGTCGGGACCGACCACTGTTTTTATAATATACTTACGATAGTCTTTTTTCGATGGTTTCGCCATTTTATAAACCACACAAGCTGCCACAGCATCGCTACCTGAAATATTAGAGTTATCGAAACACTCTATATGTTGAGGTAGTTTATCGAGATAAAGGCGCTCTTGTATCTCTTTTAACAAACGCACTTGGCGTTGCTCAGGATTGAGTTTTTCGCTCTGCTTGTATTTATCGACACGATATTGCTTAACATTCTGAATACTAAGATCTAAGAGTTTTTTCTTATCACCTTTTTGTGGTATAATGAAATTGACCTTATCTAGCTCAATATCAGGCATAAAAGGCACAATTACCTCGCGAGAAATACTCTTAAAGCGCTCGCGTAACTCGACAATTGCCAATGCGAGAATCTCTTCTTTGGGTTCGTCGAGAGTCTTTTTATACTCAATTGTAAATCCTTGCACTACAGAACCACCAGCAATACGCAAAATATTGATATAGGCACTCTGCTCATCTTCGTCGTAGCCAAAGACATCAATGTCGTTATCACTCGTAGTAGTAATAACAGTTTTAGATTGATATTTTACGATTAAATCGTACTTTTCTTTAATTTTTTGTGCTTCTTCGAACTTGTATTCCGCTGCTAATTGTTGCATTTGTTGCATCAAATAGTCAGTGATAATATGTGAGCGACCTTTAGCAATTTCGCGGATTTCATCGATAAATTTTTGATACTCCTCCTGCGACTGACGTCCAACACATGGTGCTAGACAATTTTTAATATGATATTGAAGGCAGACGTCATATTTGTGCGACTCGATACCTTGCAGAGTTAATGGATGCTTGCAAGTGCGGATAGGGTAGAGTTCGCGTATGAGTTCGACCAACAGATCAAGAGTCCAACTACTAGGATAAGGGCCGAAATAATCAGCACCTCGCACTACATTTCGAGTCTTGAAAACTCGAGGAAATGGCTCTTTTGTTATACACAACCACGGATAAGTTTTTCCATCTTTTAAAAGAATATTATATCGTGGTTGGTATTTTTTTATAAGATTATTTTCTAAAAGTAGAGCATCGGCTTCGGTGTTAACACAAATATATTTTATATCGGCAATATTATTGACTAATATATTTGTTTTTGCCGAATCATGTACTTTATTAAAATAGGATGAAACCCTACGTTTTAGATTTTTTGCTTTACCTACATAGATAATCTTACCATCTGAATTGAAGTATTGATATACCCCAGGTGTAGATGGCATAACAGAAATAATCTGTTTTAAATTATCTTTCATAGTAGGTGAAGATGATAGAGACTATAGGAAACTGTAACAACTATAAGAAACTATAGTAATTATAGTAACTAT
>JAZOMI010000163.1:0-6812 GCA_045653825.1 Candidatus Aphodosoma sp.
AGAAAAGATTGTGGTAGCCGCGAGGGCTGCCCTTTCTTGTTTTTAGACCTACCCTTTTTAAAATTTTTGCGATAAGCGAGAGCAACGAAGTTTACTTCAGTTGCCGAGCGAAGCAAAAATCATGAGCGAAGCTAATAATGCGCAATACATAGTGAAAAGGATTAGAGATTATTCTTAATTCTTAATTCTTAATTCTTAATTCTTAATTCTTAATTTTCAATTCTTAATTTTCAATTCTTAATTTTCAATTCCTCATTCCTAACTCCTCATTCCTCATTATATGACTCCCCTATTAGGCAAAACCCTTACAGAACTCAAAGAGATTGCACAAAAAGCTGGCCTCCCAGCCTTCACTGGCAAACAAATTGCCGATTGGATTTATAAAAAACACATCACATCTATCGACCAAATGACAAACATCTCGGTCAAAGGACGTGATGCGCTCAAAGCCGAATACTGCATCGGCATCACTGAGCCGGGCTGGTCGGCTGCATCTGTCGATGGCACAAAAAAATATCTTTTCCAAACTACTCACGGACAAATCGAAACCGTATTTATCCCAGAAGACGACCGTGGCACGCTATGCGTATCATGCCAAGTAGGCTGCAAAATGAATTGCCAATTCTGCATGACAGGCAAACAAGGTTGGAGCGGAAGCCTCACCGCAGCCGAAATCATGAACCAAATATGCGGTATCCCAGAAGTTGACAAATTGACCAACATCGTATTCATGGGTATGGGCGAACCATTCGACAACACTCTCGAAATCCTCCGCACTTGCGAAATTCTAACAGCCGATTGGGGCTTTGCATGGAGTCCTCGCCGCATCACCGTATCAAGCGTAGGACTTATCCCAGGCATGAAAGAATTTCTCGACAAAACCGAGTGCCACCTTGCCATATCGCTCCACAATCCATTCCCAGAAGAACGCATCAAGATAATGCCTGCCGAAAAAGCATATAGTATCACACGCGTAATCGAAGAAATCAAAAAATATGATTGGGAACACCAACGTCGCATCTCATTCGAGTATATCGTTTTCGAAGGCTTAAACGATATGCAACGCCACGCATCCGAACTTGTACGCCTACTCAAAGGCTTCACTTGTCGCGTCAATCTCATCCGTTGGCACGCCATTCCAGGCATGGACATGCACAGCCCTAACGACGAACGCATGATATGGCTCCGCGACTATCTCACCGACAACGGCGTCATTTGCACCATCCGTCGCTCTCGTGGCGAAGACATCATGGCTGCTTGTGGCCTCCTATCAAGCAATCACAAACACTAAAATATCACCTTAAATTTATAAATAGAATGTTGTTTGCCTTAAAGACAAGCAACATTTTCTTTATAAATATATCCACAATAAAATACATATAACATTTCCAATCTTTTGATTTTTCGAAAATAAATTTGTACCTTTGCATACACAATCACAAAAAAATAGGAGGCAATTATGACTTTAACAATGGTAAATGTTCTTATCGGAATAATGTTTATCGTACTCGGTTTTCTAACTTTGAAATACCCTTCGATAATAAAAAATTGGCGTTATGCCAGCGAAGAACAACGCAAAAATATCGACATCAAAGCTCTGCAATTTCTCTCATGCAAATCAATGGTGGTAAGTGGCACTGCTCTCATCATCGTCGGCATTATCGGTTATTTCATCAAAGGCTCATGGTCTATATATGCTATGGTGGGTATAGTATTTGCTATGTCAGGCTACATGGTTGCACGCACTCGCCGTTTCGACAAAAATCCAACTTCACGTCGCAAACAAACTATCACTGCCGCCGTGCTTGCCGTATCTCTATTCTTAGTAGTAGGCCTATTCATTGGAGGCAAAACTGAAACTAAAATGCACGTTACAGATAATACCCTAATAATAAACGGAATGTATAGCGAAACTATAGCATTAAACGATATTGACACCGCATATATGTGCCAATTAAACGAATTACCAAAAATAGAAATGCGCGTAAATGGCTATTCTGATGGTGAAATTCTTAAAGGCTACTTCCGTCTAACCAATTGGGGCAAATGCAAACTCTTTGTCCACGACACTAAAGCTCCCGTAATAGTAATCAACTATAACAACAAACACCTCATTCTCAATCTCTACGACGCATCAGCGACCGAACAACTATACAATGAAATACAAAATATTCGAACCATACAATGACAAAATAGTAGCCTTCTCAACCGAACGGGAGGGCTATTTTAACAATAACTACGAAGGCATCAGCCAAGGACTATACGGCTCACTCAATCTATGCCACTATGTGAACGACAACTCCGAATACATAGCCCACAACCGCCAGTTATTTTGCCAATACCACAACATTGAGCCTGACCACCTATTCATACCCCGACAAACCCACACAGCCAATGTCAAGGAGATTACACAAACCAACGATTTTCAAGACACCGATGGGTTAATAAGTAACATGAAAGGCTCATGTATAGGCATCAACACTGCCGACTGCCTACCCCTACTCATCTACGACCCAACGCATCACGTTGCCGCTGCAGTCCATGCTGGTTGGCGCGGATTGGTGGGACGAATTGCAACTAATGCAATCCGCCTAATGCAACAAAAATACGATTCCTCACCCGCCGACCTCATCTGTGCCATAGGCCCCTCAATATCGGTCGATATTTACGAAGTAGGCGATGAACTGAAAACTCAATTTGCTCAAGCTGGTTTCCCTATCAAACAAATCTTCATCGACCGCCCCGAATGGAAAAAATCTCACTTAGACCTCCGCGCAGCCATCCACTACGAACTCATCGCCAACGGAATAGAAGAAACAAACATCGAAATCTCCGATATTTGCACCTACCAAAATTCTCACAAATTTTTCTCTGCGCGCCAATTTGGCATAAACTCAGGAAGAATATTTTCAGGTATAATACTTAAATAAAAAATCTTAAAATGTGTATAAACTATTGTATTATACACATTTTTTTTGTAACTTTGCACCATGAAACCGAGAATAATAATCGACGCAAATATACCCTATATACGAGGCACTTTTGACAAAGTGGCAGAAGTTGAATACCTTACCGCAAAGGAGATTACTCCACAAAAGGTAAAATCAGCCGATGCCCTCATCATCCGTACCCGTACTCTATGTAACGCTGATTTACTCGACTCATCAAACGTAAAATTCATTGCTACAGCCACTATCGGCTCCGACCACATCGACACCGACTATTGCGAAGCCCACAACATTGCGTGGACTAACGCTCCTGGTTGCAATGCCGAATCTGTTACACAATGGGTTGGCTCGGTACTTGCTGTATGGTCTAATAAACACAACTGCTCTCTATCGGGCAAAACAATCGGTATCGTAGGGCATGGTCATGTGGGCAAACGAGTAGAACGCTTGGCTCGTCTATTAGGTATGAACATATTACTCAACGACCCACCTTTGGCAATCAACAACCCAGAACAGTATGTCGATTTACAAACCATTGCCCATCAATGTGACGTAATAACATTCCACACACCACTAACTAAAGAGGGCAAATTTGCAACTTTTGGTCTTGGCGGAGAAGAGTTTTTTAAGCAAATAAACAAAGGCACTCTAATAATAAATGCTGCACGCGGAGGGATTATAGATGAAGGGGCTTTACTAAAAAGTGGATGTGAATGCGCCATAGATTGTTGGTACGGCGAACCTGAAACAAATCCCGAACTACGCAAAAAAGCATTAATTGCCACACCTCACATCGCAGGCTACTCTGCCGACGGTAAACACAACGCATCGCAACAAGTAATAGAAGCAGTAGCCAATTTCTTTAATATTCAACCCGAAACAATCGAAGGGTTGCCCCCAAAATTAACTACAACCGCTACCGATGACACACTAAAAGAGCAATTACTCCACAACTACAACATCCTCGCCGATAGCGATGCCCTAAAATCCGAACCCCACAAGTTCGAATACTTCAGAAGCAACTACCCAATCCGTCGCGAACTCAATTATTAATAAAAAAGACAAAATAACATAAGAACATAATTTTTATGTATTTGTGTTCTTATGTCTTTTCAACATAACAATAAAAATCATGGATTTAAAAGATATACAAGCTGTTAAACAACGATTTGGCATTATAGGTCTATCACCTGCGCTCAATCGAGCTATCGACACTGCCGTACAAGTAGCCAACACCGACCTCTCTGTTCTCATTCAAGGCGAAAGTGGTGTGGGTAAAGAGAATTTTCCTCAAATCATCCATCAATACAGTGCTCGCAAACACAATAAATACATAGCCGTCAACTGTGGTGCAATCCCAGAGGGTACTATTGATTCAGAGTTGTTTGGACACGAAAAAGGTGCTTTCACCTCTGCTACATCCGACCGCAAAGGTTACTTCGAAGAAGCCAACGGTGGTACTATCTTCCTCGACGAAGTAGGCGAATTACCGCTATCTACCCAAGTACGCCTATTGCGTGTGCTCGAAGCAGGCGAATTTATGCGTGTAGGCTCATCTAAAGTGCAGAAAACCAATGTACGCGTCGTAGCCGCTACCAATGTAGATATGCTTCAAGCTATTGCCGATGGTCGTTTCCGTGAGGACCTCTACTATCGTCTCAACGCAGTGCCTATCCACATTCCACCATTGCGCGAACGCAAAGAAGACATTCCACTTTTGTTCCGTCGCTTTGCTACCGACTTTGCCGAAAAATACAAAATGCCAGTAATCAAACTCACTCCAGAAGCACAAAACATTCTCGTAAACTACTACTGGCGAGGCAATGTCCGCCAACTCAAAAACGTAACAGAACAGATTTCTGTCATCGAACAAGACCGCGAAATCGATGCTGCAACACTACAACCATATCTACCTCAACAACACGAAAATAGTTTACCTACCCTATTCGGTCAGCAACAACGTCATGAAGAACGTTCTTTTGCCAACGAACGCGAAATCCTCTATCAAGTGTTGTTCGATATGAAAAAAGATATGTCTGAAATGAAAAAGGTTATTGCCGACCTCATGGCCAACCGCACACCTGAACATGTAGCACAACCTATTCACACCGAACCATCATACTATCCTACTCCAACTCATCACGAATCTGACAGATTAAATATTGTGCACACACCGCATACCTCACATCAACCTCACTTCGATGCCAATACAGCGGTAGAAGACACCGAAGAATATATTGAAGAGTCACTCTCGCTCACCGATGCTGAACGTGATATGATTATCCGAGCTCTCGAAAAACACAAAGGTAACCGTCGTCGTGCTGCCGAAGAACTCAATATCTCGCAACGCACACTATATCGTCGAATCAAAGAATACGGACTTGAATAGAGTACAGAGTACAGATAACAGATTACAGATTACAGATAACAGATTATAGATTATAGAGTACAGATTACAGATTATAGATTATAGATTACGGATAATGAAACGAACTATATTTTTTTCTATATTAGCAGTCATACTTGCTGCATCATGCACCATTTCTTATAAATTTAATGGAGCGAGTATCGACTATTCGAAGACTAAAAGTATATCCATTGCCGAATTTCCTAATAATGCGGCATTGGTATATCCACCGCTTACTACCAAATTCAACGACGAACTAAACAACATCTACGCTTCTCAAACTCGTCTGAATATAGTAAAAACAGGTGGCGACCTCAACATATCAGGTGCAATCACAGGCTACACCCTCGTACCCCTCTCGGTAGGAGCAAATGCTTTAGCTGCAGAAAACCGCTTGACGCTCACCGTAAAAGTCCACTTTATCAACAACGTAACAGGCGATGAAACCGACAACAGCTATTCAGCCAACCGCACATTCCCAAGTTCAAGCACCCTAAACGACGTACAAGATGCCCTCATCGATGAAATGATAGAAGAAATCATCGACCAAATCTTCAATGCCACCGTTGCCAACTGGTAAAATCCAATATCTACCATTGACTAAAATCATGAACCGCGCAGAAATAACCCAATACCTAACCAACCCCGAACTCGTAGCCAACGCCTCGAGCAGCGACTTACGTCATTTAGTAGAAATATACCCCTATTGCGAATCTCTACATTGGCTCTACCTCCGCTCACTATACATCAACGACGATGCCATATTCGAAGACGAATTGATGAAATACGGCATGCACATCTCCAACCGCCGTCTTTTCTACAACTACCTCACTACTAACGAAACGACAACAGACAACGAACAAACAAACATAGAAACAAAGAACACTACTAATTCCCCATTGCTAATTCCTCATTTATCAACCCCCGACTATTTCACACTACAACAAAATCCCGAACAAAAACAATCACTACAACAACTTGCTGCCCAACTCAAAGCAGCCCGACTTGCTCGTCAAGAGAAAGAAAAAGAAAATACCCAATCTACATCAACTACGGATATTCCAGATAAACAACATACGCCAAAACACCCAGCAAATATAAATATACGAACACAAACTACCACTCATACCCTCCAGCCAACCGAAGAAAACGCAAAAAAACTAATCCGCGAACAAAAATATTCAGAGGCAATAGAAATTTTAAGGGCAATAAGTTTGAATAATCCAAAAAAAAGTGCTAACTTTGCACTTCAAATTAAATTTTTAGAAACAATAATAAATAATCACAATAAAAAGTAGTAAAAAATGTATTCACTTCTTACAATTTTAATTGTTATTCTTGCTATCATTTTGATTCTTATCGTATTGGTACAGAACTCAAAAGGTGGTGGACTTGCAGCTAACTTTGCTTCATCTAACCAAATCATGGGTGTACGCAAAACTACCGATTTCCTCGAA
>JAZOMI010000164.1:0-3813 GCA_045653825.1 Candidatus Aphodosoma sp.
GCCATCGTAGTCGTAGAGGAAAGGATGAGGCACTGTTGTCACCCATTCGTCCCAATGTTTGTACATAAGGTCTTCGACGATGATGCCCGAAGTTTTGTCGAGGTCAGGGTAGCGGTCGGTAGTGCGTTCGCCCCATTTCACATTGGCAATGAGGATAACTTGTTTGCCATCAGGCGAGTAGAGGAAGTCGGAGATGCCACCTTCGCAGTTAGAGATTTGGATGCGGTCGGTGCCATCTGGATTCATTTCCCACAACTGCATAGAGCCTGATTGAGCCGAGAGGAAGGCAATTTTTTTGCCATCTTTCACCCAACGCGCAGCCGATTCGCTTTTGAGAGTAGAGGTGATTTGTTGATTGTCAGAGCCATCGGCATTCATAACAAACAACTCGCGGTTGCTTTTGTTTTGTGCAACACTATAGTAACCAACGCCATAGAGTATTTTGCTTTGGTCAGGCGATACCTGTACATCGCCCAAGCGACCAAATGCCATAAGCACCTCAGGCGAAACTCTACCATCTGAGATAGTCATCTCATGACGACCAATATAATTAGGATCATTCGATTCATCAATGCGACCATTGTTCGAACACCCAACAAGCGCAGCAGCAAGTGCCATAATAGATAAAAATTTAATTTTCATATTCTTGATTTTTGGGTTTATAAGACAGAATATCATAAGAACATAAATTATTTATTTTGAACGCAAATAATCGTAAATTATCTATTAATTTTATAGACATAATAATTTGCGATTAATTTACGGTAATTTATGTCAAAGTGTTTAATATTAGAGTTAAGTCTTCAGGGTGACTTTCGAGGTGATTGCCTACGACAACTAAATCTGCTCCTGCATCAAACGCACATTGCATCATCTCAGGAGTTTTTATGCCTCCACCTACGATTAGCGGAATGTTGATAGCCTCTCGTGTAGCTTTAATAACATTTTGTGGCACAGATCGATTTGCTCCGCTACCAGCTTCTAGATAAACCATTTTTTGTCCTAACAATTGGCATGCAAGGGCAGTATTTGCTATAAGTTCTATATTTTCAGCCGAATATGGAGTAGTTTGGCTAACGCGAGCCACTGCTGTATCTTTTCCCCCATCAACAAGTATATATCCTGTCGGAATAGTTTCAACACCTACCTGCTTTATTAGAGGTGCAGCCTCTATATGTTGCTCTATTAGATATTTAGCATTGCGACCTGAAGCTAACGACAAAAATAATAAAGCATCTACATTTTCAGCAAATTGCGACGCATCACCCGGAAACATCACCACAGGCACAGATGTCAATTTTTTTATTTTTTCTACCGTATTGTATATAGACTCCTTTAACTGACTCCCTCCGACAAAAATAAAAAGATGATCGTTGACTGTTGACTGTTGACTGTTGACCGTTGACATTACACGACACAACCATTCGTCCGAACACTTTTCCGGGTCAATTAGCAAAGCAAACATTTTCTGTCCCTTTGCTTTATTCTTTAATATTTGCTCGTAGAGGGTCAAATTGTATATACAATTACAAATTCAGGATATACTTTGTATTGCAATTTATAGTCTTTTTTGTTAGCTGAGGCAGTTTCGTGTGCAACGATTTCGCCTGCCATATAAGGGGTAAAAGGCTCAATAATAATTTGTTCAGTAAATTCTACAGTCTCTACACCCATCACTTTATACATAGCCTCTTTGGCAGCCCACAATATGGTCAAGTGTATTTTAGACGAACGCGCATCAATATTTTTCAACTCTTCAGCACTGAGGAATTTATGTTTAACGCGTTCTACTTTATTGCCAATACGCTCAATATCAATGCCCACTGCTTTATTGGGATGAGTAGCTACCAAAGCATAGTGTCCTGTGTGTGATATACTTATATTCAACGAATTATCAGCCAAATATGGAGTACCATTCTCATGGTAGCACACTCTTTGCTGTCTGCCTGTCAACTCGTTGAGCGCACAACGTGAAGCTAAATATTCAAGTCTGCGTTTAGTGCTTGTAAACTCGATAATCTCCTCAGCAACAACGGCATCATTATCTAATAATGCCATCAATTCGTCTTCCGACTCTGTGATATCCCACAAAGCCACCGACAATCCATTGTCGTATTTATTAATTTCTGTAATCATAGTATTTAGTATAGAGTATAGAGTATAGAGTATAGAGTATAGAGTTGAGAATGAAGAATTAAAAATTAAGAATTTCTCACTCCTCATTCCATTTTAGTGTTTCAATCAAGTGTATCATATCCTGAAGCACATAATTTGCCGCTGGAGCAATAGAGTCAGCATTTGGTGTATGGTTAAAATACAATGACCCACGCAAGAAATTTCCCACACTATCAGTTACATAAAATTGTGCAGGCGAAGCCGCATTCCCTTTCATTTCATACAAAATACCATATACTCGAGTAGTATCGTTGCCATAATAACTCTCTTGAATCGCATCTGCACGCACTGTATGTTTGTATGCCAACGAATGGCTCTCTTCCGTAACTTGTTGGAATGTAGTCTTATTTATACGTTTATAACTTAAATGTATCTTTGCGTTTATCGATGGATACACAAGATTTATCCACTCATCAGCTTCTGTTGCATGCGTGTTATCTGATTTATCTGGGTGACAATACACACTCCTTTCAATGTTATATGGTCCTAAATCATCTACCTCAACATACTCATGTTCAGGCAAATCAATCCTGAAATACCCATACGGCTTCGGTTGAGCCTTTTTACCACATCCCGCTATTATTATCAATATAATAGGCAATATAAAATAATACTTTTTAATCTTCATTTGGTTTAAATATATTCTTGGCAAAGATACAAAAAAAAGTTGAAATAAAAAGTGATTGACTTCAAAAAGAAATCAATCACTTTTAATTATTAAATTTTAGGTGTTAATTTAAAATTAAAAAGGCAGGTCATCATCCATGCTAGTTGGAGCTCCAACGAAAGGTTGAGCAGCTGGTTCGGTTGCAATAGGCTCAGTAACTGGCTGTTGTGTCATAGGAGTCGCAGGTTGCATAGGTTGTGCAAATGTTTGAGTTGTAGGAGCAGAGTATTGGGTTGCTCCATATTGTTGATTTTGTTGTTGACCGTCTTGATTCTGTGGGCGAGTTAAGATTTGCATATCTTCGGCATAAATCTCTGTGATGTAGCGACGATTTCCCATTTTGTCTTCGTAAGTACGAGACTTGATTTTGCCTTCAATATAAAGGCGAGCACCTTTTCGTACGTATTTCTCCGCAACTTCGGCAAGTCCGCGCCATACTACGATAGTGTGCCATTCTGTACGATCAGGCACTTGTGTGCCGTTTGACATAGTGTAACCACGTTCGGTTGTTGCTAAAGGGAAATTAGCTACTCTTACATTGTTCTCCAAGTAACGTACATCAGGGTCTTTTCCTACGTTACCAATTAAAATTACTTTGTTTACTGACATAGTGTATAAAATTAAAAATGAAAAGTTTGTCAAAGTAACATCTTTTTTTTCAAATTACCAAATTTTTGGGCAAAAAATCAAATTTAATTGATAATTGATTGATATAGTGGATGTTAAAATGATAATGTGTGTTTTTTTTTGAAAAAACAAAAAAAATAGTCGCTAATGTTTTGTCAATCAAAAAAAAAGTTGTAATTTTGCACTCCGATTGTAGTTGTAAGAAATATCGTAAACGAATATAAATCAAAAATATAATTGTATTACTTAAAAATTTTACAAAAATGACTAAAGCAGACATTGTAAATGAGATTTCAAAAAACACAGGTATTGCAAAAGATGATGTGTTGAAAACAGTTGAGGCT
>JAZOMI010000165.1:0-4021 GCA_045653825.1 Candidatus Aphodosoma sp.
GGCGACACAACCAATTTCTACATATACCGCAAACTGCAGCAGTTCGATGTGAAACTGTCTGTCATAGCCCGCGGAATATCCATTGGCGACGAACTCGAGTACACCGATGAGGTCACCCTTGGAAGTTCAATAATTAACCGCCGGCCATTCACCGGCAAAACAATATAACGTAATGAACAGAGACAACATCTTGAAAGGCCTGAGATTCAATTTCATAACATCAATATTCGCTGCAATGATTGCCATTGCGGCATTTGCAACCGGCTACCTCACAAAAGGAGCACTCACACCATTCGTTGGCGTCGAGGGGCTATACTACATTGAGGTTACAGCCGTCATGCTCACAATTGCAATAATACCGCTTGCACTCAAACTATTTAGCCGCGCCATGAGCAAAAGCACAGAGCTGGACGACAGCGCATTCCTCAAGCTCTACAACAAGAAGAGCCTGCAGCGCATGTTCCTGCTCTTTGTATCACTTGTAATCAACATCTTCGTCTACTATGGCATAGAGTACGACGGAGCCATGTACTGCGCCATCCTCAGCTTTGGAGCACTCCTCTACAGCTACCCAACAGGCAAGGTTCTTGACGGATACCGCAATAACGAAGCAAAGTAAAAGAGACGGGCGATGAAGCTATCGGTAGTAATAGTCAACTATAACGTAAAGTATTTCCTCGAGCAGTGCCTCCACTCGCTTGAGCAGGCAGCAGCAGGAATAAGCCACGAAGTCATCGTGGTCGACAACGCATCGACCGACGGTTCCACCGCATATATAACCTCGCGCCTCCCGAACATCAAATGGATGGCCTGCAGGGAAAACAACGGATTCTCAAAAGGCAACAACATTGCCATAACCCAGGCCAAAGGCGAATATATACTGATGCTTAACCCGGACACAATTGTCACCAAAGAGGCTATAGAGGGATGTGTGGAGTTCATGGACGCACATCCCGATGCAGGAGCCTGTGGAGTGTACATGCAACGCACCGACGGCACCTTCGCACCCGAGTCGCGCCGAGCACTGCCCACACCGTTCGTCTCGTTCTGCAAGATGTCGGGGCTGTCAAAAATATTCCCGAAATCGCGCACATTGGGCCGCTACTACATGCAATACCTTGACAAAGAGGAGATAAACCCAATAGAGATAATATCGGGAGCATACATGATGTTGCGCAGCAAGACAATCGAGAAGACCGGCGCACTCGACGAGGATTTCTTCATGTATGGCGAGGACATCGACCTCTCCTATCGCATACTCAAGGCAGGCTACAGCAACTACTACCTGCCACTGCGCATACTCCACTACAAAGGAGAGAGTACCAACAAGAGCTCATACAGGTATGTACACACCTTCTACCGTGCCATGCAGCTCTTCTTCAAGAAGCACTACTCGCACTATTCACTGCTTGTGAGCCTGCCAATAAACATAGCCATCTGGACACGCGCCCTGCTTGCATACATTGGCAACCAGTTCATACACCGCAAGGTTACGCAAGACACGCAAGCCACCAACTGCCTGGTGCTGGCAGACGGCGATGCAATAGAAGAAATCAAGGATATACTTGCCGACAAGCACAAAAACGGCAGACACGCCTTTTTAGTGGCCAATGAATCGACAATGCCGTTGGGTCACACAGATAACGGAATAACCCTTGATGGTTATGACACTGTAATCTATGACACTGAAGCCTACAGCTACAGCACAATACTCAAGTTGCTCAATACCGGCAACGGTAACCAAAGGCCGCGGCTTGGAACATACTCCACAAAAACAAAGAAACTCATAACCGAGGATTTTGTCTTTGACTATGAGAGCATAAAGTCAAACAGATGAACACTACATGGCTTAAAGACGAGTTGATATCACTACGTTCACCCGAACCAGAGGACCTGGAGCTGATGTACGTTATGGAGAACGACACAGAGCTGTGGAGCGTCGGCAATGCCACACTCCCATATTCGCGATACACCTTGCGTGAATATCTTGAACAAAGCCGTCAAAACCTCTTCACCGAGCGACAGGCACGTTTTGTCATTGAACTCACAAACGGGGAAGCTGCCGGCATGATAGACCTTGCCGATTTTGACCCGCTCAACAGCCGCGCCGAGGTGTGCATTGGCCTGCTCGGCAAACACCGCGGCAAAGGAATTGCCACACACGCACTGACATTGCTAAGCGAATATGCATTTAAAAAGCTGCACATAAACCAACTTTTTGCCTTTATCCCAGAGTGGAACGAAGAAAGTTTGGGACTTTTTGAAAAAAACGGCTTCAAAAAAAGCGCTATGCTCAAGCAATGGCAACGCACAGAAAAAGGATTCAATGACGTATTTTTAGTGCAAAAACTCGCCGAATAGCCCATTTTTGACCGAAAAATCAAAAAAAATCACTTTTTCTTGAAAAAAAACAGGAATTTGTTTGCAGATATAAAAAAAAGCCTTACCTTTGCACACGCTTTGAGACACGAACAAAGCAGTTCTTTAAAAATCTGGTGCGTTAGTTCAGTTGGTTAGAATACATGCCTGTCACGCATGGGGTCACGGGTTCGAGTCCCGTACGCACCGCAGAAAAAGTCTCCTAGATTGTTGTTAAACAACGATTTAGGAGATTTTCTTTTGCTCCAAAACCTGATTTTGGCAACATTTTGGCAACATTTCAATACTTTTTCGCCGTTTGAGATACTTGAGAGACTCTGCTGTGAAGTGATAACAGATAACGATAACGAGTAATTTTTGCTGTTACTTGATTTTAGATTTGGAACTTTGAATTATTGTTCGTATATTTGCGAACAATAATTAACAAAATACAATGGCACACAAGGATTATACACTCCATCAAGAACAGTCGGCTCGCTTTGCAAAGGCGATGGGACACCCTGCACGTATTGCGATTTTGCAATTTCTTGCCAAGCAGACCACCTGTTACTTCGGTGATATTCACGAGGAGTTGCCGATTGCCAAAGCAACCGTATCGCAACACCTCAAAGAGTTGAAAGAGGCAGGGCTGATACAGGGCGAGGTCGAAACACCGAAGGTTAAGTATTGTATCAACCGAGAGAATTGGCGACTTGCAAAGGCTCTGTTTGCTGAGTTCTTTGACGAGTGCGCCTGTAAGAAGGAGAGTTGCTGTAAATAGCAGCCTCTTTTTTTAGAAATAATGTTCGTTATTCTACGAACTACAAATAATATAAAATTCAAAAACTATGAGAAAAGTATTATTGATTCTTACCCTATGCGTGGGTATGGTGGCTTGCTCGGGAGGCAAGACCAAGAGTGTGGCTGAAAATCAGCAGACTAAAAAAGATGTTGTTGAGGTGCTTTACTTCCACGGAGCGCAACGCTGTGCCACTTGTATGGCGATTGAGAAAAACACCAAGGAGTTGTTAGAGGCGGCTTATGCTGAGCCGTTGAAAAGCGGCAAGGTGGTATTTCGCTCGGTGGATATTACCAAGGAGGAGGCTCTTGCCGAGCGTTATGAGGTTAGTTGGTCATCGCTTATTTTCGTTGATTACGACAAAAGCGGAAACGAGAGTGCAGCAAATCTAACAGAATTTGCTTTCGGCAATGCCCGCACCGCTCCCGATAAGTTCAAAGAGGGTTTGTCGGAGCGGATAACAGAAATGCTTAACAACTAATGCTATGGAGTGGTTACAATCAATGTTGGATAGTTCCTCAACGCCCTCAGTAACGGCATTTCTGCTCGGACTGCTCACGGCACTTTCGCCCTGCCCGTTGGCTACCAATATCGCAGCCATCGGCTACATTGGTAAGCATATCGAGAGTCGAAAATGGGTGTTTGTGCAAGGCTTACTCTACACTTTGGGGCGCACGATTGCTTACACACTGCTTGGTGTGGTGTTGATTGCAATTTTAAGAAGCGGTGCGAGCGTATTTGGCATTCAAAAGTTTATTGCCACTTATGGCGAGTTGATTCTACCTCCTGCCTTGTTGCTTATCGGTCTGTTTATGCTATTTGGCAACCGACTAAATCTGCCGTCATTCGGCTTTGGAGGTAAGG
>JAZOMI010000166.1:0-3403 GCA_045653825.1 Candidatus Aphodosoma sp.
CAAATTGACTGGTGGTGGTCATATATTCTATGTAGAAATCGACGGTGATGCTACACACAACCCTCAATCAATTATGCAAATCGTTGACTTGATGGATAAATACGACATCGGTTATGGCTCGGTGAACCACAATCGCAACCGTTGCCTCAATTGCGGTCACGAAGATGCAACTAATGGTTTGGAGGTTTGTCCAAAATGTGGTAGCACAAATATCGACAAATTGCAACGCATCACAGGCTACCTCGTGGGTACTACTGACCGCTGGAATTCGGCAAAATTGGCAGAATTGAAAGACAGAGTTGTACATAATTAAATTTATAAGACAGGAAGACAAGAAGACACGAAATAAAAAATTCATGTTCTTATGTCTTCATGTCTAAAAAAAATAATATAATACAATGGAGATATCGGTTATAAGCATTGTGGAGTCGACTTCGGTTGATGGGCCGGGATTGAGAACTACGGTGTACTGTGCTGGATGTGGGCATAGGTGCAAGGGGTGTCATAACCCTCAATCGTGGGACATCAATAGTGGCACTCTAACCGATGTAACCATATTGGCTAACAGACTGTTGGCAACAGGCGAAGACATCACATTCAGCGGTGGTGACCCAATGTTTCAGGCTGAGGCTTTCGGCGAATTAGCCGCCACCATCAAATCAAAAAGCAATAGAAACATTTGGTGCTACACAGGCTTCAGAATCGAGCAATTACTCAAAAACTCAAAGACATTGCCACTACTCCAAAGCATTGACGTATTGGTGGATGGACAATTTGAATTGGCTCTACGAGATGAAAATCTATTGTTTCGTGGCAGTAGCAATCAACGCCTAATCGACGTAAAAAAAACCCTCGAGAGAGGCGAAATAGTGATGTATGAACCAATCAATCTTCTATCTCCACTATTGATGAAATACAAGATAAATGCTTAATTTACTAATCATATTATTCACAATACTCACACCTCAAGAGGTGGAGCGCAGAACGGCAATCGACTTTAATAAACGTTTGTCGGACTTGATGCCTTATATCCAAAAATACTACCCCGATGTAGATTCAACCCAAATTGCAAAATGGGAGGAGTCGAAAGCTTTGGAATATCGCATAATCAATGGCGAAAAATGGTATTTCCGTCGCGCAGCCGAAAACCTATTTCGCATTGACCCAGAGGCGCGAGCACTGAAAACTCGATTAGAAGGCAAAGAGCGCGCCGGCAGAGATACGGTTGTGATGAATCACATAAGAGCTGTGTTGGCAGAACATAAAGAGTCGCCTAAACAAAAACTTTTCGTACGTCAAGAGTGGGAGTTTGACTATAGACTATACCTCACCCCTCAATCGAGATTAAAAAATAACGAACTAATCAAAGTTTGGTTGCCCCTACCCCAAACCGGACAAGCACGCCAAACCGACATAAGCATAAAACACCACAACAGAAACGTAGAAATAAACACAGGCATACACTCTACGGCATATATGGAGGGTAACTATGATGCTCATAACACAACGATGTTCAACATTGTATATGAATTTGCAACATACGCCGAATACAACCCTCTACCTCGTTGTTTCAAACACAAAAAAGCCGACACTAACAACGCCGAATTAAAACAATATCTCGTAGAACGCGCACCTCACTGCCTATTTACCGACAAGATTAAATCATTAGCCGACAGCATAGTAGGCAACGAAAAACGACCTTACTATCAAGCTCGAAAACTATTTGCTGCCATACGCGAATTATACCCTTGGGCTGGGGCTTGCGAGTATGGAATAATCGACAACATACCCGAATATGTGATAGAAAACCGCCACGGCGATTGCGGACAAGTAACACTACTCTACATCGCCATGTGTCGATATTTAGGCATCCCTGCGCGTTGGCAAAGTGGTTTTATGTTGCATCCTGGATATGACAACTTGCACGATTGGTGCGAAATATATATAGAAGGAATGGGATGGATACCTGTTGATGTATCATTCGGAGTACAAAAATGGGGAAAAACAGATGAAGAAAAATACTTTTATTTTGGTGGTATTGATGCATACAGATTAATTGTTAATACCGATTGGAGTGCAACATTCAAACCAACAAAAAAATATGAACGATCAGAAACCGTAGATTTTCAACGCGGTGAATGCGAAACAGAAAAGGAAAATTTATATTTTGATAGATGGAAATACAAATTTACAGTTAAAGAGAAAAAATAACATTTTGATAATAGAAAAAAAAGTTGTATCTTTGCGTGTTAAAATGCATAGATGCAATTTTTTTATAAAACACTAAAATATAATCAATTATGGTAAAAAGATTACTAGGTGTACTCAGTGTACTTTTGCTTTGCGTACTAATCAACGCACAAGTGACAACAACGCCAGCCTTTATCACTAAGGGCTATAAAGGCGAAATCATCGTAACATTCGACCCTGCTGGAGGTAACGGAGGTATGGTAGGAGCTACTGCGTGCTATGCACACACAGGTCTTATCACATCAGAGAGTACTACATCAGGCGACTGGAAATATGCTACACCAGAATGGCGCGATGGTAGCGATAAATACAAAATGACAAAAAATGGTGATGTATGGACATTAACTATTCCTAATATCTACGAATATTATGGTTGTCCTGAAACAGAAGAAATTTTGAAATTAGCATTTGTATTCAACGATGGCCCTGGCGGAAGCAAAGAAGGAAAAACAGCCGAAGGATCAGATATTTTTGTTGAACTTGTAGAAGCTGGTTTGAATGTAAAATTCGAAAAACCAGAAGGCAATATATTAGTGGACAAAGATTCGAAAACAACTTTTAAAGTATCTGCTTCAGAAGAGTGTAAAATCTCACTTTTCATCAACAACGAAGAAATTAAAAGCGCAGATGGCGTAGAATTAACTCACGAATATACATTCACAGAAGCAGGCAACTACAAATGCGTTGCAAAAGCACAAAAAGAGACATTTGAGTCAACAGACTCTTTGCTTATCTGTGTAGCTACTGCTCCAGAAAACCAAGCTCGCCCTGCTGGTTTGCAAGATGGTATTACTTACTACGAAGATGATGCAACAAAAGTAACACTTTCTCTTTATTACAAAGACAACAACAATAAAATTGCTCAAAATGTATTTGTAATTGGAGACTTCAACGATTGGGCATATACAACTGAATATCAAATGAAAAAAGATGGCGAAACAGGTTATTTCTGGCTCGACATCACAGGTTTGGAACCTAGCAAAGAGTATGTATTCCAATATGCCGTAAAACGCCCTAATGGCGCAATGGTACAAATTTCAGATGCCTACACACACAAGACAGTAGATCCTAACGACCACTACATTTCGGAGGATATCTATCCTAATCATTTGGTTTACCCAGCAGCAGCAGATGGTCCTTGTGCAGTGATTCA
>JAZOMI010000167.1:0-6491 GCA_045653825.1 Candidatus Aphodosoma sp.
TAACATTCCACCTTGTATATATCGCAAATCTTTCGCTTTCGAAAAATGGGGCGACTTCCATGCCGACCTCTTCGACGATATCTACAACGATGATAGCCGCGAGCGCGAATTTACTCACAAAATCTATGGCTACGACATCAACAAACGCACCGTAGAGATTGCAAATGAGAACATTAAGTCTGCCGGTCTCTCTAAATACATCGAAGTCAAACAACGCCCTATCGCCGAGTTCGAACCTATGGCACAAAAGGCTGTTATGGTCACCAACCCTCCTTACGGCGAGCGTATCTTCTCCGACGACCTATTCAACCTCTACCGCCAAATCGGCACTGCCCTCAAACATGGCTTCGTGGGCAACGAGGCTTGGGTCATCTCTTCTCACACCGACTGCCTTGCAGCCATCGGCATGAAACCATCAAAGAAAATCGAACTCCGCAACGGCTCCCTCGACTGCGAATACTGGAAATACGAAATCTTCGCCGGCAAACGCAACGACTTCGTCCGCAAGAAAAAAGAGAAAAAATAACCTTAATTACCCGATAAATAAAGAAGAATAAAACAATTCAGTCCTCGAAGAGGGCTAACCATACTTAACCGCGGGTGACCAACGGGAACCTGCGGATAGTGCATACCTCTCCCCCGTCCCCATCGGGGGCGAACAAAAAACATTTTCACGTGATGAAAAAGACTATCATCTTCATTTCTATATTCCTATTAGCCCTCACCCAAATCCAAGCCGCCGAACGTTGGCTCGAAGGCTACAAAAAGGTATTGGTTATCGGAGCTCACCCCGACGACCCTGAAACTATGTGTGGAGGCACCATCCTCAAACTCAAAGATATGGGTACTGAAGTTGTCTCTGTATATCTCACCTCTGGCGAAGCAGGCATCCGTGGCAAAAGCCACGAAGAGTCGCGCACTATCCGTCAAGCCGAAGCGCGCCGAGCATGCGAAGTGATGGGTGTCCGCCCTGTGTTTATGACCCAAATCGATGGCAATGCCGAAGTCAACAAAGAGCGTTATGCCGAAATGCTTGCCCTCATCAAAGCCGAAAAACCCGATATGGTAATCACCCATTGGCCTATCGACTCCCACCGCGACCACCGCGTCTGCGCAGTGCTTGTCTATGACGCATGGCGACAATCGGGCTATAGTTTCGACCTCTACTATGGCGAGGTGATGACAGGCTTACAAACCCAAAACTTCACCCCTACTCTCTGGGTCGACATCACAGACTATCACAACAAAAAAGTAGAAGCCTACATGTGCCACCAGAGTCAAGGCATGAACGAAGTGCAAGAATACCACGACACAATGGAACGCATGCGCGGCATGGAATCTCAAACCCACCACGCCGAAGCCTTCATCAAACAAGAAAAACTAACCTCCCTCCTCAAATAACAAAAACCGACGACTAACCCTCAAGTTAATCGCCGGTTGTTATTTTTATTTTTCACAAGGTACTATTTGATAGCCTAGCTTTTTAGCAACATCTAAAAAAGCGAGAAATATACCTGGTGTCCCATTTACAGTTGTTGGCCAATTTGAAGAAAGAATCATACTTGTATTTGCCAAATGAATAAGATCTTCTTCTTTTTTGCATCTAAAGAAATTATAATATCCATCCTTTTGCTTTTTATTAAATTCTTCAAAATCCAAAAAATAACTATTCATATTTTTAGCAACACGAAAATCATCTTGCAACTGTTCCAATGTATATTCTGGATGTAAAGAAAGATGATATAATATAACATCCCTGATTAATGCAACTTTTTTACTATAAACATTACCATTAAATCTATAATTAGATAAATCGCGATTGCGTTTCCCTAGACGAGGCGCTGAATCAAAAGCTTTGAGATTTGTTACTGCTGACATCTGAATAATTGCCTCTATTGTCTCACCTAACATTTTATTATTAATAATAGATGCCAATTTATTCAATAACTTAGAAACTTGAAAAACACGATTACTCAAATGCGTTTCTTTTTGACACATACGAAATAATACCTTTTCCCAATCTTCATCAAACTCATCTGCTGCATCCAAGCTTTCTCTCTCCTCATGGGTCATCGGTCTAAGTTTTAATTTCGATGCAATTGACTCATCCCATGTTTTGAAATCAGGTTCTTGCACCAATTGATTATAGACATAAGGATATGCAATTTGCATACACACAAGAGCAAAATTTATCAATTTACTGTGAGTATCATTAGGCATTTCATTTGCCATATCAGCATTAATAATAGAAATCAACGACAATGTATTTGTCAAGCGCTTTAATGAACGAGGATTTGTACCTACTGAAAGTTGTGCGATTTCGCTTAAATCTTCAGTAAGTTTAGCATCATTAAGCTCGTTTGATGTAAAAAATTCAATTTTTTGTAAAGCATCAACAAGAAATGTATCAATATTATACGATGCTACAGGCATTGAGAATGGCAATTGAATAATTTTATCAAAAAAAGAACGAAATTCACGTTCATTTTTATCAGTCAATTCACCAAATTTAGGCTTAAGCCCTTTAATAACTACATCATAGTCAATAGCAAGAATAAATACACAATATTGAAGATCAAAAATATTTTTCAACAATTCAAGAATTTCTACTGCTACAGGCGGATCAATACGATCAAGATCGTCAATATAAAATGTAAATCCTTGTTTTTGCGGGTTATGTTGCAATGCGTTTAAAATCAAATCTGATATTTCATTTTTCAACTGCACAATATCAGAATGAACCTCATCATCAGAGGCAAATACATCTGCGACTTCATCAACAATACCAGAATTAACACCTATAGCATTCACCGCCATACGAGTTCCAGCCTTTGCAAGTTTACCAAATATTTTTCCTATTTTTTTCTTACTTTCATCCCATGTTTGCTTATTAGGGTTAAGTACACCTATTTGATTTATAATACCTTCAAGAATACTTATAATAGCCTCTTCTGGTTTTTTCATCAACGAATATTGCCAAGTATTAATCCAAATAGGAAAATATGGAGCATTATCTTCATCGCATAAATGCCATTTTAATAGATTCATCAAAGATGTTTTTCCACTACCCCATTCACCTTGAAGAGCAATAGTAATAGGAGTCTCTGTTAATTTTACATATTTAATAAGTGCATTTTGGTAAATATTAATACCAAAAAGATCGTCTTGAGTATGCTGACGAGGAACATCTATAATACTTGATTTCATAAAGATATTTTTATTACCTTATTATAACATTAATACTATCGCTAATACAAAAAATCATAAATACTAGCAAACGAATTTAAGAAAATATCACTTAACAACAGTATATTTTACATTAAAATATTCTGTTTTAGGTGTAATTGCAATAGCCTCAAGCCAAACATAATTATTATAACGCATACGCTCATTTTCAAAACCTAAATATATAGTTTGCTTACCATTCATAGGAATACGACCATTACACGACTGTGTTCCCATTGTCGAATAATTAACATTATATTGCAAAGTTGCTGTAGCTTTACCATCTTGGAACCTTTTAGCTTGTGCTGAATTTGTAAATACATACATATTAATATATGCATCTTCCTCTCGCGGAGGCTTATTTTCTCCTAAAAGTGTCTGAATTATACCTATACTTTGCTTTGATTCATAAATTGGCAATCCTAATACTTTTACCTTATTGTAAGAAAGATCCATATTCCCACTAAATTTACCATCTGTATACATATCACTCTCATTAGTAGAAATACGCAAATGATAAAGCACATCAGTAGTCCCCGCAGGCACTTGAATAGCAACAATACCTCGATATGACCCAGAAAATGCGGCTTTGATTTGACCTCGAAGTGTAAATTTACGAGGCTCTTCAAAAACATTTACCATCTTTATACCATTAGTTGACGTTGCACGAAATGCACCTTTCTCACATTCAACAATTTCAGTATTTACTGTTGCCAAATTATTTAGTCTATTAAAATTTGACACTTTATAGTCTATAGTAATATCAGCATACTGCGTTTTAATAGGATTAACTTCTACAAGATATACTGCAGAATTATTAATATCAAGAGAATCATTCACTTTTATCTTACTAGTATATGTTTTAATCAATTTACGAGAATCAGCATTATATATTTTAATAGTTGCAGGCAACTCTGTTTCAATAAAATAATACATTTTATCACCTTTCTCCAAATAAATAGGAAAAGCCTCTACCCCATCGTCCATCAAATAATCATCTTTTTTATGACTATTAATCTTTAATACTGCTATTTCTGACTGCAATCTATCTTTCAGTTTATTACTTATCAATTCTGTTTTTACCTTTAAATTTTGACTTTTAGATAAAGATGCTGTATCAAGCCCATCAGAATCATACTCATACTTTAATGTTGGAATAAATTTAGCTAATGATAGAATTTGTTCAACAGACATATCACCTTCATTACTCAATAAAGACTCTGCCCTTTGCAAAGATGCCAACATATCCTCATACTCTTTTTGGTGAGTACGAGACATGCTACCACTTCCATCTGATTTACTACTACCGCCACATGAGGCAAAAAATACTAAAATAACAAACAAAAAACTAGTTTTTTTCATTTTCTTTTTCTTTTTAAATTAATATTACATAAAAAATATTCACAAAACATATCACTATTTATCACTTCTCGTAAGCAACTTTTAAGCAAACTGTACCGAAGAAAACAGACACATTGACACTTTTCAATTGCAAAGTTGCAAAGTTCACCAACCCTCAATATAACCACCTAACTATCAAAACAATCCACCATTTTCCAACTCAAGCAACACCAAATCCCCGTCCCAATAACAACTTAACAACCAATAAATTAACAAAACTTCACAAACTTTACAAGTCCCTATTTTCTTACAAGACTACATCTTTTCCTAAAAACATAGACATATTCCTAAAAATATTGTCATCCAGCCTAAAAAACAAACACTCCTATAAATCAAGCAATTAAAATTAATAAACCTATCTCTAGTTAGCGAAGCATCTAGAAAATCTAGACTATCTAAAAAAACTTCACCACTGGACATAAAAAAACGTGGAACTCGACAGTTGTCGTTCCACGAATTGAGGCCTTCGCATTGCCCTGGTATCGGAACAACAACGCGAAGCCCACGTCGATATAAGTTATAATGAATGCTACATTATATGCGCCAAAAGTGTGCCAAACTAAATAAGGCACAACAAGGGTACTTACATCCCATAGGACATCTATCGTTGTCATGTTCTTGATACCAATTAAAAGTTGCGAAGTTTCAATTCATCAGAACAAAACGCTGTATAAACGTCTATTAAATATGTCTGTAAACCCACCTCCAGAAAGACATACTCCCCGACGTGAGTCCACGATACAAAGGTATAAAAAAAACTTCATTCTGCAAACAACAGAATGAAGTTTTTTATTATCAATTCTAAAATTAATTAAATATGTGCCATTTGCAACCAGCGAACGTAGCAGAAGTTCATGCGGTGTGGGAGGTCAGAGTTTTTAGGGAACATACGGAATCCGTAACGGAACTCACCACTTTGATTTAATTTGTGAATAAGCTCGAACGAAAGTTTTGAGCCTTCAGCTTTAACCATATCGAATTCGCAAACTTCTTGGATGTGGTCTTTGTTTTTCTCGCCTTTGTATGTAATAACGAGTTCAACACCAATACCTTTATCGTTTAAATCTTTAGTATCTACCTCTACAGAGAAACGAGTGCGGTCGCCAACTGAGAGTCCACCATCAAGATTTTCTACCATTACAGGAGTTGTTTCGATTGCATCCCATGCTTTTGCTACTTTAGTTTTCCAAGCCGACAATTCGCGTGCTTTAGCATAGTCGTTAGCCATAACCATATCAGTGCGTGCACCAAGTGGGTTATAGAAACGTGTGATATAATCGTCAATCATACGTTTCATTGTGAAACGTGGAGTGATTTCTGAGATAGATTTTTTAATCCATTGAATCCATTCTGGTGAATAACCTTTAGTATTTTTAGCAAAATACAATGGAATGATTTCGTGCTCAAGCATTGAATAGATTGTAGCTGCATCGAGTTGGTCTTGGTATGCTTGGTTGTCGTAAGTACGTTTTTCTGTCAACGCCCAACCTGCACCTTTCACATAACCTTCGTACCACCAACCATCGAGTACTGAGAAGTTGAGAACACCATTCATTTGTGCTTTTTCGCCTGATGTACCTGATGCTTCGAGTGGACGAGTTGGAGTATTCAACCAGATATCTACACCCGAAGTCAAGCGTTTAGAAAGACGCATATCGTAGTTTTCGAGGAAGATAATTTTGCCAAGGAATTGTGGCATACGTGAAATTTCAACGATATCTTTCATCAAACCTTGACCGCCACCATCAGCTGGGTGAGCTTTACCTGTGAAGAGGAATTGCACTGGGTGAACTGGGTCGTTAACGATTTTTTCGAGACGTTCGAGGTCAGTGAACAAAAGGTGTGCACGTTTGTATGTTGCAAAA
>JAZOMI010000168.1:0-5739 GCA_045653825.1 Candidatus Aphodosoma sp.
CTCACTCACTTTGTTAGTAAGTTTGATGCTATTTTTAGTCAACAACTCTTCGTCCGACAATTTAGCTGCCCAGTCGCCCGAGTTCAACACTTTAAACAACAATTTATCGCCCTCTTCGCCATATTTACCCATCAAAGTCGAGAGATTTTGCATCGACGGAGTCTCTATTTGTCTAAAACCATAATTAGCAAATACTGAACGAATTGTATTAAAAATATAATTACGTTTCGCCATCTCCACAGGCGAAAAATCACGCGTTCCTTTTGGAATTGAAGGTTTCATATTTAGTTAGTAATTAGTAGTTATTAGTTAGTAATTAGTAGTTAGTAATTATCAAAAAAACTCATGTTCTCATGTCTTCTTGTCTAAAAAAAATTAACTCCAATAGGTCTGTCTTTATAGTCGAGATTTTTTACGATAAGCGAGTGCAGAGCCGAATTTATTCGAGCTATGCCGAGCGTAGTAAAAAACACGCCAGAAGGAAGTAATTGCAAAGCAAAAGCAAGACCATTATGTCAAAAAAGAAAATTATATTCTTATGTCTTTCTGTCTAAAAAAACAATAAAATTATGAACCGAAGGTCACGAGCCAACAGGCGAGTAATTATGAATTATGAATTCTGAATTGTGAATTATCTCAGTTGCCCCCACATGCGATGCCACATACAATCCCGCTGCCTTCGATGCCTCCTCATTCATCTCAAAAAACTCATCCAAAGCCTTAGCACACTCCTCATAATTCGATATTGAACGCGCAGCTCCACACTCTATCAACTCCTTAGCCTCTTGGAATTTATGGTAGTTCGGCCCAAACACCACAGGCATACCCCATGCTGCCGCCTCCAATGTATTATGTATTCCCACACCAAATCCACCACCAATATACGCCACCTGCCCATACTGATAAACGCTCGACAACACCCCTATCGTATTCACCACCAAACAATCATAAGAGTTGAGAGTTGAAAGTTGAGAGTTGAAAATTTTATCTGTTATCCGTAATCTATCTCGTGTCTCGTGTCTCACATCTCGTGTCTCACCCAATTGTGCATTGTGCATTGTGCATTGTGCATTGGTATAAAGCACCCATTTACAACTCAACTTCTCCGTCAACTCCTTAATCCTCTCTTCACCAACTTCATGCGGAGCAATAATCATCTTCATCCTACCAGCCCTCTCATTTATGTACCTTGCCAATAACTCCTCATCTGGTCCCCACGAACTACCCACCACCAACACTGGAAGTTGAGACATCACCAATTGTGCATTGTGCATTGTGCATTGTGCATTGACAAACGCCTCCACCACGTCCAACTTCTTGGCCATTGACACAACATCCACCACTCTATCAAATCGGGTATCGCCAGCCACCATCACATTCTCCACACCTATCCCCTTCAACAACTCTTTCGACGCCTCATTCTGCACAAACAACATCTTGAACGCTTTCAACCCCTCACGGAATATACCACCATACCATTTGAAAAACACCTGATTAGGTCGAAATATAGCCGAAATAATATAAGTCTCTATCCCACGAAAGCGCAATTCACTCAAATAATTCAACCAAAACTCATACTTCACAAAAACCACCTTTTCTGGTTTCACCAATTCCACAAATCTTCTCGCATTACGCGGCGTATCCAAAGGCAAATAAGCAATCACATCTGCCATAGCATAATTCTTCCTCACCTCATAGCCCGATGGCGAAAAGAAAGTCAGCAATATTTTATACTCAGGATTCTCTCTTTTCAATTTCTCAATCAACGGACGCCCCTGTTCAAACTCGCCCAACGACGCAGCATGCACCCACACTACCCTATCTCCATCCGCCAATCCGCTCTCAATCTTAGCATACGCCTCCTGTTCGCCCTGCCACATCAATCTAACCTTACGATTAAACAATGCCGCAACACGAACCCCCAACGCATAAAACCAAATTGCTATATTATACAAACTTTTCATTGAATATCAAACAAATAACCACACACTACCCCACAATAACTACAATTTACAAATTTATAAAAAAATATTCATATACACAATAGCCATAGAAAATGGCAGAATTAAGCATCATGTCCAAAATAGAGACAACCTCAATTGGCGTGATATTTGGAATACTATTCCACAAAATGACGTGATATTTGGAATGCAATTCCATAAAATGACGTGATATTTGGAATTTAACACAAAAAAAGCATTGTTTTATGAAATAAATATTGTACCTTTGCAAACAAAAATAGAACAAATTACCACATTATGAATAAAAATAGACAAATAGGGGAAAAAATATTGTCGTTAAGCAACAAACCTCATTCGCGCATTATCGTTTTCACAGGAGCTCGTCAAGTGGGGAAAACTACCTTAGTAAAACAACTACTCTCCGACTATGAATATCTTAGTATAGAAGACCCTATATTGCGTAAATCTTATCTAAATCTTACTGCTACACTTTGGCAAAAACAGTATCCAAAAGCTATACTTGATGAAGTGCAAAAAGAGCCACAACTGATTGAAAGCATCAAAGCCACATACGACACCTACAGCGATGTTCGTTATGCCCTATTGGGTTCAAGTCAATTACTTTTATTGGAAAAAGTAAAAGAATCGCTCGCTGGTCGTTGCTTAATTTACGAATTATACCCCTTAACTCTTCCTGAACTTGCTACTTCTGATTGGAACGACACCACACAACCTTCAATATGGCAAAAAATGTTATGTCATGATTTCGATATGAATAATCTACTACCATCATTCTTTATGGATAAACGGATGTCGGTAAAGACAATAGCATGGCAACACTATTTGAAATACGGTGGATATCCAGCATTGGTATCGGATGAGATGACAGAAGACGACCGCTTTGTGTGGCTAAAAAATTATGTCAACACATATCTCGAACGCGACATACGAGACTTGGCTTCATTTCGAGACCTCGAACCATTCATAAAACTTCAACGCGCTATTGCTACTTATACAGGAAGCCTATTCAATGCATCAAACTTCTCGCGCGACCTCGGAGTAAGCACAAAAACCGTACAACGCTATTTAGAGTATCTTCGCCTCAGTTACCAAGTCATAATACTCCCAGCCTGGGAGCGCAATAGCACCAAACGACTAACCAAAGCACCTAAAATTCACTTTATGGACAATGGTGTTCTACAAGCTGTATTACAAAAACGTGGAGGAATTAGTGGCAACGAATTCGAAAGCCTGATAATATCCGAAATCTATAAACAAGCAAAAAACATATTTGCCGATATATCATTCTATCACCTACGCACACAAGATGGTCGCGAGATAGATCTCTTGGTGGAGACAGAACAAGGCTATTTTGCTTTCGAGATAAAAATGGCAGACAAAGTGTCGCAAATAGATGCTCGCCATTTAATGAATATTGAAACTATTTTAGACAAACCCCTAATCGCAGGTTTTATACTATCCAACGACCCAGAGACTCACCAATTTACGTCAAATATCACCGCCGTAAACGTGGCAATGTTTTTAGGATAGCATGTACATGATATATAAAAAAATCGGCAAAGTCACCAACAACTTTGCCGAAATTATAATTATAACCCGAAGTGCACGACCGACGGAAGTAATTGTGCATTGACTAAGGGCAGACAGGGCGGACTAATTGACCTTCATTCTTAAAGTTACCATTTCTTAATACACAATCTGAATAAAAAGACACATCATCAGCAAAATAAGGAGTATTTACAGCAAAGGAATTTGTCCAATAACTACAAACCTCTTCTTCAAAATGAACAATATCACCATTAATATTTCCTCCTGTAGGTAAAAATATTGAATTATGATTAGGTCCTATAACTTTATAACCATTAATACCATTCAATGTTATCCACACCAACTCACATTTTTCAATCAACTCTACAACCTCTTCATTTGTCGGCATTCTCCATGAACCACCCCAATTGACATGTGCGGCATCATCCTCTGGGTCCAATACTATTTTATTATCCACAAAACCATCTTTACCATAACTACTATCATCACAATATTTTGTTAAAGCATATTCCGACCCCTCACAATGTTTATATGTACTCCAATCGTAATATTCTTTCGGTTCTACTTCACCCCATGCAAAATAGTCTCCCGCTTCTTCTGGTGAATTTGCTCCAATATTACATGTTGCCCATTTTACAGACAAACCAAGGTCAACATATTCGTGTCCATTATAATCTGGAGTTTCCTCTTCTTTTTCATTTATCGTCGCATCCAATTCGATATTTTCGCCCCAGTCTTTTACTTCTGTTACAAAAAATTCGATTTTATATTGTTCTGTTACAATATCTTTGTCTTCAATCGTCACGTTGATGTTATACGCTTTGCCTATCACGAGGTTGACGTCTGCGATGGTAGCTGTGCGCACCTCTGCTGCATCTGATTCATAAACAAAGTTGAACGAGATTGCGTAGTTGCGTGTTGCTGCTGGGAATAGGAATTGTACGTCCGCTGCCGATGCGCTTGCGCCTTTTGCTATTGTGCCTGTTGCTCCAAAATCGTATGCTCCTGTCGATGTTGCATTCCATGTCCAATTTGCAATAGAGGCATCTGCGCAATTAAGTTCTGCCGATTTCGCTGCTTCGGTGATTTGCACATCGGTGATTGTGATATTGCCTTCCGAAAGGTTGTTTCTGAACGTAAATTGTACGCGCGAAAGCAAGTGCTCGAATGGCAATTGCACTGGCTCAGTATCCATTCTGCGTGGCGAACCTTGTGTACGAGTGGCGTAGGCATAAATTAGGTCTTTATCGCCATCGTTTGTATACGCAAAATTGCTCAAACCTCTTGCTCTTTCCGAATTTGGATATTCGCCAATGTTAGTGATTAAACCCGCTGGCGAAAATGCGTGGAAATGATAGGTCAATGAGTGTTCCCACATCTTCTCTTCTGCCGATACCCACACATCGCCTTGTTTCTCTACGCGTGTGCCACCGAACACTACGTCATTGTCGTTATGTCCCCACACATCAAAGTTTGCCAAATTAGCTGTTGTGATGGTGTTGTCTGCACGTGTCAAATCTGCCACAAATTCATTAGTAAATGAAATGCGACCCGCTTCACCAGTAGGCTCATCTTGCTGACATGCCACAAACAATGCCAACAACGGAAGTAAAAATAATAACTTTTTCATAATCGGAATATTTTAGATACATAATTAAAAAACTATTGTATGTCAAGTGCAAAGGTAATATTTATTTGTGATGTAAGCAAACTTTTCAACAAAAAAATCCCCAATAATGATTCGCATCACTATTGGGAGCACAAAATATCTTACTCATCCCACTTCAAAACCATCCAAAAATTACGTGGCAAAAACACATTCTCCAACTCCACACACTCGGCAAACAACGGAGCAATATCCTCATCTCTAAATCCGGCAATGCCACATCCAACACGCGTCACCAAAAACCTCAACTCTGGATGCGCCTTTGCATACTCAACAAACTCATCCACATATGGTTTTATGACATCCACACCGCCATGCATTGTCGGGATAGCATAGGTCTGACCAGTGCGTCCAACACCAACACCCCATTCAGCGCCAAACTTATCCATCGCGGCACGAGCCGCACCTCCACTATGAAAACCATGCAAATTACTACCGAACACAAATATTTCATCTTCATCCAATTCCACAATAAAGTCCGACGAAATGCGAGGAAAATCTTCTCCTTCAAAACTTAAAAAATATGGTGCTGTTTTGGCAAAA
>JAZOMI010000169.1:0-3709 GCA_045653825.1 Candidatus Aphodosoma sp.
GAGCGCCGTCCTCGCCCAGAGCGTCCTGAACGCGGCGAACGTCGCCCTCGCCCTGAACGTGGCGAACGCCGTCCTCGCCCAGAGAACAACGTACGCCCAGCAGAACAACCTGCAGCTCCACAAAACGACGAAACAATCGAATTCTAATTCAAAACAATAATAATGTAGAGACGCAATTTGCGTCTCTACATTTATTCTATCAACTCATAAATCTATAATTATACCCCCAACAGAAAATTAAGACCAAAGGTCTCTGACCCCGTTAAGCAAAAAAAATTATGAATTATGAATTATGAATTAAAAAAAGCCTCCATAGTTTAATGGATTGAATGTGGGATTCCGGTTCCCTTGGTTGCGGTTCGATTCCGCATGGAGGTACAAAACAATACACAAACACAACAAAAAAGTGGTTAACTCTGATGAGTTAACCACTTTTTTTATCATCAATATCACAACAATTATTTCACAAGTTTAAACTTATAAGATTGATAAACTTTATAATCATCGTAATTCGATTTATTAGTAGGTTTATTTGCCACCCACACAACAATAGACACATTCTCTGGCACATATTTGCTATTAAGCACCTTAGAAGTTGTGAATTCAAAAGAATTACCACTACCACCTACCAAAGTACCAAGAATAGAAGCCAAACCATCACGACAAACATGATTGTGGTAATATTTACCAGCCACACCAGCTTGCGTACCTTCAAGATTATCTTCCAACAATGCAATACCTACAGCCAAACGATCTCTATCTGCAATTTCAGCCAAAATATCACCTTTAACGGTTACCGACAAATTACGAGTTGCTGCATCAAACGTATGTTGTACATCAAGCGCAATTGGCGACATATCCGATTGCATCAAACGGAAATAATCATCCAATACGCCACGTGAAGCTACCTCATTCACTGAGAAAATAGGACCACCTGTAGGTTGAGAAGTAGTAACACCAACAGCCAAAAGATTTGTACGGTCAATCATCAAACCTGGTGCATAAGTCATAGTTGTAGCATAAAACAAACTTGCAACTGAATCACTCTGATTTGAAGTATATTTACCTGCATTATAACCAGCATGGTGAGCCATCCAAATGAATTTATCTTCACCAACTTCCTTCATAGCAGCATCAATATAATTATGACCTGCAGGACAGTTAGAACACATATCACCCGTTGTATTTTCAAGAAGCACAACACGATCAACCAAATTGTCTGCCACTACTGTTTTCACAACAATCACATTGTCCGACACATTATCATCTGTCTCTACACCATTAACATTTTCAACAGCATATTCAACATCAATAGTACCTGCCTTCGACAATTTCACATCATTAACAAAGAAAGTATATTTCTCTCCACGTTCAAGTGCAGATGCCAAAACAATATTTTCTACATGATACTCATCTTTGCCTGATTTCACAACAAAATCAAAACTATTCAAAGGACTCATAGCCTTATTCTCTACTGTGGCAACAAGCGTATAAGCTTTATTTGGTTTCACATATTCTGCAGTCTCAATTGCAACCAATGCAGCATCATTTTGTGGCATATTTTCACCAGAAATGACACATTTGATACACATATTACCCAATTCTGTATGTTGTATCCAACGACGAGAATCGCAATCATAAATATAACAACCTGCCTTAGTCGGAGCTTGCGAACCATCACAACCTATAATAAGACCATTTGCTTCAATTGTATAACCAAAATAAAGGTCATAAGTATTAGGTGTCAATTTAAGGTATGGCGACATTACTATTTCATTCCATTCTTTCAATTTAATATCACCTGTATAATCTTGACTCCAAATATTCTCACCATCCAATTCTTCTCTAATCCAAAATTTCAAGTTCGAATATTCAGTCGAAACTGCATTATCATCCATACCGTGCAAACCTACCGACATCTTAATTACACGATTAAAAGCAAAACCTCTAAGTTGAGCTTCTGTCAATTTAATCGCTGCCGATTGCTCATAAACAGTAGAAGAATAATCTTGACCAAGAGCTGTCAAAATTGTATCTTCACAATATTGCATTGCAAACTGAATAGTTGTGTCCAATTCCGAATCTGGTTTATCGTCTTTACCAGTAGGGGGTTGATTACCAGGACCACATGCTACAAACAAGATCGCAACAACAGCCAAAAGAATTTGTTTCAAATTAAAATTCATAACTAAAAGTGTTTTTTATAAAATTATTGAGCAGGAACTGCTTCTTTATCATAAACAAAATTCAAAGTAAATGTAATTGATTCTGTACCATTAGATATAGTAAATACACCTGGGCAAACAGCTGACTCTTGATCATTTACACGTAGGTGCATAGCCAAATCTTGTGTTGCATTAGCATCAATCTCACCTACTTCCCACAATTGTTCTTGTTGTCCATTACCCATCATACACAACGTTACACAAAAAGATGGAACATATTTTGTATAATCATAATTACGCACCTCTTTTGTAGTAAATGTTGCTGCTGAACCATTGTTTGTCAACAATACGTGAGCTACAATTTCGCCCCATTCATAGTGATCCATTGTTACATCAATAACATCACCATTTTTGATTTCCACTCCTGTGTTAGGAATAACCTCACCCATATCATCCATTTCATAACCATAAGTCAATGTGAAAGATGCTTTTGGGTCTTGTGGTTCACAAGAAAAAAGTGCTACGGCAACAACTGCCATCAATAAAAATTTTAATGCTTTCATATTATTCTAAAATTTGTTTTTAATTGACTCTAACTAAGTCAATGGTTAATAATTATTTTATTTCTTCTTTATAAGAATTAGTGTCCAGCACCTGTGCCAAGTGCAATTTCTGCTGCTTGAACAACCTCCTTAGTCTCTGTATTAATAAGAACAGCAACTACAGAACAATTATCAACAACATATTTCTCATCAATAGAGAAAGTGCAACTATTTGTTGTTACTTCTGCTAGCTTACCAAGTTCTGTTCCCCACAATCCATTCAATGCTCCACGGAATACGTGATTATGAACGTAGTTATTAACAGATGAGTGTCCCATTTGTGCATCTGGATATTTTGCTTTATAAGAAGCCTTCAAGTTTTCTGCAATTGATTGTGGGCCAACAATACCACTTTCAACCAACCAATATTGCAACGACACTCCATAACCCAACTCTTTTTGTGGTTCAAGTGTTGCAACTACAGTATGATTGCCATTCTCTTCCGAATGAGCCAATTTAACTAAACAATCCGGAGCTATTTCACGTTGAGCAAATACTTGAGCTGTCCACTTTGAACTTCCTTGCAAATATGTATCATCAAATTTACGGCCATTTACAACACCAACAGGCAAACCTGTACTTAATGAACCACCAAAGTATGTCAAATAATCCATTGCTTCACGAGTACGAAAATCAATATCCGCAATCATTGGTTCTGTATATGCAAAATCCGCTGGATGCATACCTACAACAACGATATTTTCTGGAGCAATATCCATCATTTCATTAGCCACCATAGCTGCACCAGGACAGTTTACACAACGACAACCAGTAAATTCTATCAACAAAACTGTTCTATCCGATGGATTGAGAGGCATATCTATCAATCTGTCATCCTCTGGGACAACATCACATGCAACAAACGATATCATTGCTGCAAAAATTGTAAATATCAAACTTTTTATTTTCATAATTCAGACAAATTGAAGATTAGAAACTAAC
>JAZOMI010000170.1:0-18337 GCA_045653825.1 Candidatus Aphodosoma sp.
GCGATTGTGGTTCACCGAGCCATAACCGATGTCGTATTTATCCATCAAGTCAACGATTTGCATAATTGATTGAGGGTTGTGTGTAGCATCACCGTCGATTTCTACATAGAATATATGACCACCACCAGTCAATTTGTGGTATGGAGCCTCGATTTCGGCTTTGTGGCGTGCGCTACATTTGTAATAGACGGGCACGTGGTTTGAGTTGGTGTAATAATCTTTATCGGTAACGCCTTCGATTATGCCAAATTTCTTTTTGTCGTAGCGAGTGAAGCGACCAGAAAGGCCTTCGGCTGGAGTAGCTAAAATACTGTAGTTGTGGTGGTATTCTTCGCTGAATTCATTCACTCGGTCGCGCATGTATCCGATGATTTTTAGACCTAATTCTTGAGCCTCATCCGATTCGCCATGGTGTTTGCCGATGAGGGCAATCAAACATTCTGCCAATCCGATGAATCCGATGCCGAGTGTGCCTTGATTGATAACAGATTCGATAGTGTCGTTTGGTTTGAGGTTTTCTGAGCCATTCCAAAGGGTTGACATCAACAAAGGGAATTGTTTAGCACGAGCAGTTTTTTGGAAGTTGAATCGTTCGTGTAATTGGCGAGCGGTGAGCACCATTAACTCATCCAATTTTGCCATGAAGGCATTGATGCGTGACTCTTTGTTCTCTATTTCACGACATTCGAGTGCGAGGCGTACGATGTTGATTGTTGAAAATGAGATATTTCCACGACCAATAGATGTTTTTTCGCCGAAACGGTTTTCGAATACACGAGTGCGGCAACCCATCGTAGCCACTTCGTATTTGTAACGCTCTGGGTCGTTGATATCCCATTTTTCGTGGTGATTGAATGGGGCATCGAGGTTTACGAAGTTAGGGAAGAAACGGCGTGCGCTCACTTGACATGCCAATTCGTAGAGGTCGTAGTTGCGGTCTTCAGGAAGATAGCTTACGCCACGTTTCTTTTTCCAAATTTGGATAGGGAATATCGCTGTGCCACCATTACCTACGCCACGATAAGTGCTACAGAGGAGTTCGCGGATAATGCAACGACCTTCGGCTGATGTGTCAGTACCATAGTTTATAGAGCTGAATACCACTTGGTTACCTCCGCGAGAGTGGATAGTATTCATATTGTGGATGATTGCCTCCATTGATTGGTGTACGCGAGTAACAGTTTGGTTGATAGCATGTTGTTTTATGCGTTCCAATCCTTGCAAGAAGTCGAGGTCGCGAGTAACGTAGTCGTCGATTTCGACATCGTAGAGCGAGTCGTATTTTTCGCCAGTGAGTTCTTCTAATTTTTTTATTTCTTCTATGTAGCTAGTTCTTACGTATGGAGCAAGGTAGAAGTCGAAAGCAGGTATAGCTTGACCACCATGCATTTCATTTTGAGCTGTTTCCATCGAAATACAGCCTAATATTGAAGCGGTTTCGATGCGTTTTGCAGGGCGGCTTTCTCCATGACCAGCAAATAATCCGTGTTTCAAAAGTTTGTCGAGTGGATGTTGTACGCAAGTGAGCGATTTGGTAGGGTAGTAGTCTTTGTCGTGGATGTGGATATAGTTGTTTTTTACAGCCTCGCGCACCTCGGTTGAAAGCAAGTAGTCGTCAACGAAAGGTTTAGTAGTCTCAGATGCAAATTTCATCATCATACCGGCTGGAGTGTCGGCATTCATATTTGCATTTTCGCGTGTGATGTCGTTGTTTTTGGTGTCGATGATTTCGAGAAACATATCGCGAGTTTTTGAACGACGAGCAATAGAACGTTTGTCGCGATAAGCGATATAGCGTTTTGCAACATCCTTGCGAGAAGATTTCATCAATTCCATCTCCACCATATCTTGAATCTCTTCTACGCTCATTTGTTCTTTGCCTTTATAGGCAATGCGGTCGGCTATTTGGCATAGCAGACCATCATCTTCGCCAGCATCAGTGCTGAGCATTGCTTTACGGATTGCTGCTTTTATTTTTTCTTCGTTGAAACCAACGATACGTCCATCACGTTTGACTACTGTTTGAATCATATTTTAGATTTTTAGTAGCAAGTAGCGAGTAGCAAGACTTGCTATTTAGGTTTATTTATAGACACAAGATTTTCGCGTTTTTGTGCGAAAAAGTTGTTTTTTATTTATAAGGGGATAATATTAACTTGTTGAATATGTGTGCTTGTTGTGGAATTTTCAAGCGAGGACAAAGTTATAAATATTTCCTGAAATAGACAATAAAAAAAATGATAAAAATAAAAAGTTATCCAAAATAATTTTTTATGTTATTGATATTTAGATGTTTGTATTTTTGTAGAATAGAAAAAGTTTTCCAAAATGAAGGTTGTTGTATTTGGGTAGGTTTGAAGTTTGTGCGCTTTGTAGAATGCTAAATGGTTTGTGAATAATATTTGGTAGAAGTATTTGATATGTAAAGAAATTTTTATAAATTTGCAAATTACTATAATAGAGTGATGAAAATTTATTAATATTATGTTATACAGAAAATTAAGTGCTATTTTTTTAACGTTTTTCTTTGTTTATTCAGTGTCATTTGCGCAGACGAATGTAACAACATTGGCTGATGCTCTGGCGACGCCAGAGGTGGAGAATATTGCGTTTTCGTTTGCTCAGTTTACGGATGTGCATATTTCGCAGTCGAATGAGAATAACACTGAGGATTTGCGTCGTGCGGTGGAAGATGTTAATGGACAGGAGCATATAGCATTTGTGATTGTGTCGGGCGATATTGCAGAGACGGGGGATTATGCGTCGTTAGTGGTGGCAAGGAGAGAGTTGGATAAGTTGAATTGTCCGTATTATATAGTGCCGGGCAATCATGATACGAAGTGGAGTGAGTCGGGGGCTACGGATTTTAAGCGTATATTTGGAGATAATAGATTTCGTATTCAGTTTAATGGATTTTTGTTTTTGGGAATAAATACAGGTCCGATTATTAAGATGGGTGATGGACATGTGTCGCCACAAGATGTGGCGTGGGTGGAGCGTCAGTTGAAGAATGTGGGTAAGCGTATGCCTGTGTTTGTTGTAACGCATTATCCGTTGAAGGCGGGGGATGTGGATAACTGGTGGAAGTTGACGGATGTTGTGCGTAAGTATAATACGCAGGCGTTCCTTGGAGGGCATTATCATAGAAATATGGTGCATAGTTATGATGGTATACCAGGTGTGTTGTGTCGTTCGACATTGAGAGCAAAGGAAGAAGTAGGAGGATATACGGTGTATGATATGACAGAGGATAGTCTTTTTGTGAGTGAGAAAATTATTGGTAGAGAGCAAGAGCGTTGGACGGCGTTGCCTATTGAGCAAAAAATATATGTAGAGGGTAATGAAAAGGAGTTTCCACGTGCTGATTATTCGGTTAATACTCTGTATAACAACGTAAAAGATGTATGGGTGAGAGAGATAGGGTATGGCATATATGGTACGCCTGCGGTGGATGAGGAGAATATGTATTTTGGTGATGATAAGGGTATGTTTCATTGTTATTCGTTGAAAAAAGGGAAAGAGGTGTGGGCTTATCAGACTGGTGAGCGTATTGCCTCTACGCCGATGATTGCAGATGAAAAAGTGGTGTTTGGGTCGTGCGATAAGAGTATTTATTGTCTTGATATTAAGACAGGTAAGATGTTGTGGCGTGTGCGTACAGGTAATGCGGTGATGGGTTCGCCTATGATAAAGGATGGTGTAGTGTATGTCGGTGCGAGCGATGGACGATTCAGAGCATTGAGATTGGTGGATGGCGAATTGGTGTGGGAGTTTGACGGATTGAAAAATTATCAAGAGTCGCGTCCTGTGATAGCAGACGGTAAAGTGATTTTTGGAGCGTGGGATAGTTATTTGTATGCGTTGAATGTGGCAGATGGTACGTTGGCTTGGAAATGGAATAATGGCGGTACTCGTCCGCATTTTTCGCCAGCGGCAGTATGGCCTGTAGTGGCTGATGGTAAGGTGTTTATCACTGCGCCAGATAGATATATGACAGCGGTGAATGTGGCAGACGGAACTACTGCGTGGCGCACGAAAGAGCATAAAGTAAGAGAGACGGTTGGATTGTCGGAGGACAATAAAATTGTATTTTCGCGTTGTATGAATGATAGCGTGTTGGCAGTGTCGGCACAGGATTGCCAATTGTTGTGGAAAGTGGATGCTAAATTTGGTTATGACCATAATCCGTCGATGTTGATAGAACGTAATGCCGAGATAGTGTTTGCTACTAAGAATGGAGAAATCAACTGTTTGCGTTCGTCGGATGGAGCATTGTTGTGGAAACATAAGATAGGTAATTCGATAATAAACACAATGGTGCCAGTGGGTGAGAGAGATTGGGTGTTGACTACGACAGATGGCGTTGTGGCGAGAATTACGGTAAAATAAGGAGCAGGGAATAGGTAATAAGGAACAAGGAATAAGTATATGAGAAATAAGATTAGTATATTGTTGTGTTTGGTGGTGTTGTTGACGGGGTGTAGCACTGCGGCGCGATTGAAGAAGGCGGATAGGAAGTATGAGAATGGGGAGTATTTTGCTGCAAGTGAGATATATCGAAAGAATAATAGTAAGATTTCGACAAAGACACAACGAAAGTTGAAGGCTGCGGTGAATTTCAAACTAGCTGAATGTTATTACAATACAAATAATCATGCTAAGGCTGTGCGTTCCTATACGTCGGCAATTCGTTATAAACATAACGATTCGATAGTTTATTTGCATTTGGCTAAAAGTCAGTTGGCTACGGGTAAATTGAAAGATGCACGAAAGAATTTTGAGATATATCTTGAGTCGTATCCAGATTCGTATGAGGCGCAACAAGGGTTATTGTCGGTGGATAGTGCAAAAGCATTGGCGGCTAAGTTTACGCGTTATCAAGTGGTAGAGGCAAAAGAGTTTAATTCGCGTAAGAATTCAGATTTTTCGCCTGCATTCATGGGTTTGGATGCAGAGTCGATAGTATTTACGTCGAATCGTACGAAGTCGAAAAATAAGAAAATAAATAATCCAATTACAGGAGTTCCGAATAATGATATGTATACAGCACGAAAGAATAATTCGGGCGAGTGGGAAGAGGTAGAGCTGATAGAAGGAGCATTGAATACAGATGATGATGAGGGAGTTGCGTCGTTTTCGGCAGATGGAAAGACAATGTATTTTACACGTTGTTTGCCCAATATGCCAGCAGGGCAGATTTATCAATCAAGTCGTTCTGGTGGAGAATGGACAGAGCCAACATTGATACAATTGTTTGCAGATTCGACCATTACGGTAGGTCATCCAGCGATTTCGCCAGATGGTACGAAACTATATTTTGTGAGTGATGCAGATGGAGGATATGGGGGTAAGGATATTTGGGTGGCTGTGAATGAAGGAGGTTCGTGGACTGTGTTAGAGAATCTTGGTGCGGCGATAAATACTTCTGGAAATGAGATGTTTCCGTATGTACGTCAAGATGGTGTGTTGTTCTTTTCGTCAGATGGACATGAAGGCTTTGGAGGATTAGATATTTATATGGCAGTGCAAGATTCGACTGGCGCGTGGTCGGTAGAAAACATGTATTCGCCAATAAATTCGGCAGGTGATGATTTTGGTATTACGTTTAATGCCGATAATAGTATGGGGTATTTCTCGTCAAGTCGTGGACAGCGTAAGCCAATAGACAAAATATATCGTTTTGAATTGCCTGCATTGGTGTATGCCATTGAGGGAACAGTGTTTGACGATAAAGGTGATGCGCTTGGGGAGACAACAATTCGCTTGGTGGGTGATAATGGCGACAATGTGAAGATGCGTACGAAGAAAGATGGCACTTATCGTATAAATTTGGCATTGAATACCAAATACGTGATGTTAGCTTCGCATAGAGGATATTTGAATGCATCGCATCAATTCAATACTAACGATTTGATAGATAGTAAATTGTTTGAAAATGACTTTACGCTAACGTCATTGTCGCGACCAGTGAAGATGGATAATATATTCTATGAATTTGGTAAGTGGACATTGACAGCCGATTCAGAAGCAGGATTGCAAGGATTGATTAAGGTTTTGACGGATAACCCTAATATAGCAATTGAACTTTCGGCGCATACCGATATGGTGGGTAATGATGCTTCGAACCAAGAATTGTCGCAAAAACGTGCGCAATCGGTTGTAGATTATTTGATTAAAGCAGGTATTGATAAGGGACGTTTGACTCCAAAAGGTTATGGTGAGACAAAACCAGTTGTGATTAGTGAAGAATTGGCTGAGCAGTATAAACTATTTTTGCGTAAAGGCGATGTGCTTACACCAGAATTTATAGAGCAGTTGACTGCTGAGCAACAAGAGATTTGTAATCAAATCAATCGTCGTACAGAATTTAAAGTAACAAAAACAACTTATAATTTGTATTAATGAAACAGTATTTAGAACTTTTGAAACGAGTACAGGCTGAGGGTGTATTCAAAGGCGACCGTACAGGCACAGGTACTACAAGTATATTCGGGCATCAGATGCGTTTCGATATGGCTGATGGTTTCCCTTTGTTGACAACTAAAAAGTTGCATATCAAGTCTATTGTACATGAATTGCTTTGGTTTCTTAAAGGAGATACTAATGTGAAATATCTTCAAGATAATGGTGTGCGTATTTGGAATGAGTGGGCAGATGAGAATGGTGATTTAGGTCATATTTATGGCTATCAATGGCGTTCGTGGCCTGATTATAAGGGTGGAAGTATCGACCAAATAAGCGAAGTTATTGAACAGATAAAAAATAACCCTAATTCGCGTCGTTTAATAGTTAGCGCATGGAATGTGGCAGATATTGATAATATGAATTTGCCTCCATGTCATGCTTTTTTTCAGTTCTATGTGGCAGATGGCAAATTGTCGTTGCAATTATATCAACGCAGTGCTGATATATTTCTTGGCGTGCCATTTAATATTGCATCGTATGCGTTGTTGTTGCACATGGTGGCACAAGTTACAGGATTAGAGCCAGGTACGTTTGTGCATACACTTGGTGATGCACATATTTATTCAAATCATAAAGAGCAAATAGAATTGCAGCTTACTCGTGAGCCACGCAAATTGCCTCGTTTGAAAATCAATCCAAATGTAAAAGATATATTTGATTTTAAATTTGAAGACTTCGAAATAGTTGATTATGACCCACATCCACATATTGCTGGAGTTGTGGCGGTGTGAGTTGAAATATTGATATTTTTTTAGACGTAAAGTAATTATTTTACGTCTTTTTTTTATATTTAATGTTAAATAATCTTAAAAACACATAAAAAGTTTGTAGTATTAAATAAAAGTTGTAACTTTATGGCAAAATTTAATAACTATGAATTACTTGAGATTTGACAGGCTGCTGATGACTAACTTAGAGAAGTCGTTGGACAAAGAGATGTTACGCACAAATCGTGCAGGAGCCTATTCGAGTGGTACTATCGTTGATTGTAATACACGTAAGTATCATGGATTGTTGGTTCTTCCAGTTGAAGAGCTTGAGGGCAACCATGTTTTGTTGTCTTCGTGTGATGAAACTGTGATTCAGCACGGGGCTGAGTTTAATATAGGATTGCATAAGTATGCAGGAGACTATTATAGCCCACGTGGACATAAGTATATTCGTGAGTTCCGTATGGATTCTGTTGCAACTACTATTTATCGTATAGGTGGTGTCATTTTGCAGAAGGAGCGTATTTTGGTTTCTAATGAGAATCGTGTTTTGGTGGCATATACATTGCTTGATGCACATTCGGCAACAACATTGCGTTTGCGTCCGTTTCTTGCATTCCGTAGCGTGAATAAATTGACTGAGAAAAATTCGGTGGCTCGTACTGATTATAGTGAGGTTGAAAATGGTGTCTCGTTCCGTATGTATGAAGGTTATCCTAATCTCGTAATGCAGACAAACAAACAGATGCAATGGATGTCGGATCCTAATTGGTATGATGGAGTAGAGTATTCGAAAGAGGCAGAGCGTGGTTATGCGTTCAAAGAAGATTTGTTTGTGCCAGGTTATTTCGAACTATCTATTAAAAAAGGAGAAACCGTGGTTTTCTCGGCAGGTGTGGATGCAATTTCGCCTCGCAAGATTAAGCGTTTGTTTGAAGATGAGAAAGATGCACGTGTTGAGCGCACTGATTTTATAGCATGTTTGAAGGCATCGGCTGACCAATTCCATAATCGTTTGTCAGATGGTTCTTACCTTTTGGCAGGTTGCCCATGGTTTGATTATTGCGCTCGCGACCAATTTATTTCGCTTCCAGGAGTAACACTTTATGCCGATAAAGAGAAGGCATTTGATGAGATAATGGAACGCGCAGTGGTGGCATTGCGTGAGTTTATGAATGGCGAGATGCCAACAACACGTTTGAAAGAGATTGATTCGCCTGATGTATTGTTGTGGGCAGTTTGGGCTATTCAGCAATATGCTATAAAGCAAGGTGTTGAAGTGGCGGCTGATAAATATGGTCAATTAGTATTTGATATTGTCAATTATATTCGTCGTCAGCAACATCCAAACCTTGCGGTGCATGACAATGGATTGTTGTTTGTCAATGGCAAGGAGCATCCTGCAACATGGATGAATGCAGTAGAGAATGGTTGGCCAATTACTCCACGTACGGGATATGTCGTAGAAATCAACGCTTTGTGGTATAATACATTGAAGTTTGCTGCAGAATTGGCTACAACATTGAAATCTGAAAATCAAGCCGATTTGTTTGATTATCAAGCAGGTATTTCAGGTCAATCGGTGGTTGCTAAATTCTGGAATGGTACATATCTCTACGATTATGTAGATGGTGATTATTGCAACAAAGAGGTTCGTCCTAATATGTTGTTTGCTGTATCGTTGCCATATTCTGCATTAGACCGTAAACAACAAAAATCAGTTGTAGATATAGTTACTCGTGAGTTGTTGACAATTAAAGGTTTGCGTAGTCTTAGTCCAAAGAGTGGCATGTATCGTCCTGAGTATATTGGTGGTGAATTGGAGCGTGATCGCAACTATCATAACGGACCAATTTGGCCATGGACAACAGCCGCGTTCGTAGAGGCATACCTTAAAGTATATAAGATGAGTGGGGTGTCGTTTGTGATGCGTATGATGGCAGGTTTTGAGCCAGAAATGAAAGAACTTACACTCTGTACATTGTCGGAATTATATGATGGTAATCCACCATTCCGTGGTCATGGTGCTATGAGTTTTGCAATGTCGGTAGCAGAAGTTCTTCGTGCAGCTTCGATTGTACATAAAGCTCAATGTGAGATGTTTAACGCTCGATAAGTGTAGAGAGTAGATAATTAACCTTAAGTAATTAAAGAAATATTCACAAGTAGAGTAATTTAATTATAAATTAAGAATTGTGAATTATGAATTGATAAAATGAAAGCATTAATGTTTGGGTGGGAGTTCCCACCGCATATCTTAGGTGGATTGGGTACTGCAAGTTTTGGTCTTACTCGTGGTATGAGTATGCAGCCTGATATGGATATAACATTCGTTATACCAAAACCTTGGGGTGATGAAGACCAATCATTTCTTCGTATTATAGGTGCTAATACGGTGCCTGTGGTTTGGCGTGATGTGGATTGGAATTATGTGAATAATCGCATAGGTTCATTCTTGCACCCTGATACATACTATCATTTCCGTAACGGAATTAAATATAACTTTAATCGTATAGGTACTAATGATTTAGGATGTATTCAGTTTTCAGGTCGTTATCCAGATAACCTTCTTGAAGAAATTGGTAACTACGAAGCGGTAGCTAGTGTTTTGGCTCACTCTTTGGATTTTGATATTATTCACTCTCACGACTGGTTGACTTACCCAGCGGGTATTTTTGCTAAACGCATCAGTGGCAAACCAATGGTAATTCATGTGCATGCAACTGATTATGATCGTAGTCGTGGTAATGTGAACCCTGACGTATATCGTATCGAGAAAGAGGGTATGGATGCTGCCGACCATATTATTACTGTGTCAAACCTTACTCGTAATACTGTTATTGAAAAATATCATCAAGATCCTGCAAAAGTTACAACAGTGCATAATGCAGTTGAACCGCTTGATTTCGTTGACGAATTGCATAAATCGGAGCGCAAAGACAAAGTGATTACTTTCTTGGGACGTATTACGATGCAAAAAGGTCCAGAATATTTTGTGGAAGTTGCATCTCGAGTATTGGCAACTACTGATGGTGTGCGCTTTGTGATGGCAGGTAGTGGCGATATGATGGACAAAATGGTGCGCCTTGCAGCCAAGAAAGGTATTGCTGACAAATTCCACTTCACAGGCTTCTTGAAAGGTCGCAACGTATATGAAATGTTGGCAGAGAGCGATGTCTATATGATGCCATCTGTGTCAGAGCCATTCGGTATCTCTCCTCTCGAAGCAATGCAATGCGGTACGCCAAGTATTATTTCTAAACAATCAGGTTGTGCCGAAATTCTTGACCATGCCATCAAGACTGACTATTGGGATATTGATGCAATGGCAGATTATATCCATGCTATTGTGAAATATCCTGCTATGTACAAGTCGTTGCGCGAGAATGGATTGGCAGAAATCGACCAAATCCGTTGGGAATATGCTGGTCAGAAGGTGCGTGCAATCTATGACAAAGTGCTTGGCAGATAATTGAGAATTAATAATTAAGAATTAAAAATGAGCGATAGCGCGAGTATATCTAATATCTCGTGTCTCGTGTCTAAATATCTAATAAAATGAAAACAATAAATCTCTGTTTCCGTGTTCATCAAAGATACAATCTTAAACGTTATCGTTTCTTTGAAATAGGCAATGACCACTACTATTACGACGATTATGCTAATGAGTCGGCAATGGCAGCTGCAGTCGACCAATCATACCTCGAAGCCAACCGTATGTTGCTTGATATGATTAATAGTTCAAATGGTCGTTTCCGTGTGTCATTTTCGATTTCGGGTCTTGCGCTTGAACAATTTGAGCAATATGCACCAGAAGTAATCGAAAGTTTCCAAGAGTTGGCTAAAACAGGCAGTGTTGAGTTCCTTGCAACTCCATACGGACACTCACTCGCTGCATTGTACAACGACGACGAATTTGCAATGCAAGTGAAAATGCAAGCCGACAAAATCCAAGAACTCTTTGGCAAACGTCCAACTGTGTTTGCCAATTCAGGTCTGCTCTTTAGCGATGAGATAGCCGATAAAGTCTATCGCATGGGCTATAAGACCATCATGATTGAGGATGCAAAACACGTAATGGGATGGAAGAGTGCTCACTACGTATATTCGAGCATTGCCAATCCAAAGGCTAAACTCCTCGTGCGCGATAGCAAATTGAGCGATGATATCAACTATCGCTTCTCGCAATGGGGATGGTGCGAATATCCGCTTACAGCCGAAAAATTCATCGATTGGGTCAATAGTTCGCCTGCCGAAGAAGAGGTGTTTAATATCTTCTTGGGTTATGAAGCTTTGGGACAACTCAATTCAAAACAATCTGGTATTTTCGAGTTCTTCAAAGCACTCCCATATCACGCAATCGAGAAAGGTATGACATTCTCTACTCCAAGCAAAACCGTAGAAAACTTCAAACCAGTAGATTCGCTTTCGGCTCTCTATCCAATGTCGTGGACCGATGAAGAGAAAGACATCAGCGCATGGTGTGGTAATGATCTTCAAAATGAGGCGTTGAATAAACTTTACAACTTGGCAGAGCGTGTACATCTTTGTACAGACCCATTGTTGAAACTCGATTGGCAACGCTTGCAAGATACTTCGCACTTCTTCTTTATGATCACAAAACACTATTCGAATGGTGTTGTTTTGGCGCAAAATATCCCATACGAGTCGCCATACGAGGCATTTATGAACTATATGAATGTGCTTAGTGACTTTATTGAACGTGTAAATGCTCAATATCCAACAAGTATCGAAAATGAAGAATTGAATGCTTTGTTGAAGACAATTTATAATCAAGGTCAAGAGATTGAAGAGCTTAAAACTAAGCTTAAAAAAGCGAAAAAATAATTCGTTTTGCATTGAAAAATGCTTAAAACGCGAAAAATCGCCTCTAATTTAGGGGCGATTTTTGTGTTATATATGTTTTGATTGAAGCTTATTTTGACTAAATACTTATTCTTTAAAAAATAAAGCTAAGGTTTAAGTCGTTGATAATTAAATTGAAAGTGATAGGTGTGAAAATATTTTGAAAAATGTTGTTTTTTTGCTTGTTAATTTGAAAAAAAGTTGTACCTTTGCACTCGGTAAGTCCTACACGACCAGCTCCCTTTGAACTCCCCCAGGACTTGACCGTAGCAAGGGTAGGAGGTTGTAGCGGTGCGATGTAGGTAGCTTACCTTTTTAATGTAATTTTGCCTCTTTAGCTCAGTTGGCCAGAGCACGTGATTTGTAATCTCGGGGTCGTTGGTTCGAATCCGACAAGAGGCTCAAAATACAATTTGCCTCTTTAGCTCAGTTGGCCAGAGCACGTGATTTGTAATCTCGGGGTCGTTGGTTCGAATCCGACAAGAGGCGCAAAAAAAAGTGATAAACATTCTTGTTTATCACTTTTTTTGTCTTTATGGTTGTTCAACCCAAAGGATTTTTGATGTATCGTAGCCACGATTAGTTGCAAGACGTAGAATAGTTTCGATAGTGTTGGTGTCGAGCGATGGAGTTCTTGAAAGAATCCATAGATATTTGTCAGTTCGACTACCAACAAGAGCCCAAGAATAGTCCTCTGCAAGTTCCATTACGTTGTATTGGGCGTAGAAATCAAGGAAGAAAGCAACCTTTAGAGCTCCGTTGTTAGAGTTTTTATCTTGACGTTTAGCTTTTCCTTCGATAATGTCGATTTTGCCATCTAAAGAATCTTTGTAACCAGTGTTGATTACTTGTACCATACCGTCGTCAAGAAGTTTGTAGTTGGCAGTTACACCGACCAATCCTTTTTCGAACGATATATCGTATCGACCAATTTCGTACCAAGTACCCATATAGCGTTCAAGGTCGAGATTTTCAACAACAGTTGTGTTGAGTTGATTTTGTTTTTCACAAGAGCAGAGTAGGAATGTGCTACATATTGCTCCTCCTAAGATAGATAATAGCTTTTTCATAATTGTAATAATTTAGAGGTTTGCTATTATCAGTTCAATTATTGTGCCAAAAATTGTTGACTATTGTGCAAAAAAAAATTGCACAAGTCTAACGAAAAATTGCACAAGTCTAACTAAAAATTGCACAAGTTGTTATATGTGGGAGGTTCAAAAAATTATGTAATTTTATTAGATAGCAATAGTTTTTTTTTATTTCATTATACATATATAATTTGGCATCATCTAAAGCTTCAAAGCAAGGGTACATTTTGTATAGGTTATTGTAGTTTTTATATGTAGTATATTCTATGTATAGTAGTTTATTTGTTATATATATTTCTTTACTATAATGAAAACTAATATTGATATATTGCTTTTCAATTGTTTCGAATTTTATTTTTTTATAATCAGTATTATGGGTAGTTTGGATTTATTTTTCCATGTTCTTTTGCATGACAGCATTTACATAGTGTTTCACAAAAATTTATATCGTATTCCCAAGGCTTTTTGTCTTTTATATATTTTTTGTGATGTACTTGTAATATGATATCATCTTTTTTTCTTGAACGATTACATTTAACACAAGCATAGTTGTCTAGTTTAAATATTTTTTCTCTAAATTTGAACCATTCTTTTTCTTTATACTTTTTTAGCAATTCTTTTTTCATGATATTGTATATATAAATAAAAAAAGGTAGTTTAACTTCCTTTCTATATTACATATAAAACACAATTTTATTCTTCACCACCAAATTACTCCCTTTGGTCGTGATTTGGCTACAGTTCGGTAAAATCAATTCATTTCGCTTTAATCGAATAATAATTTGTTATCACAAATTATTATAAAAATACAAATGGCAACATTCAAATAAATTTGATGTTGCCACTTATCTTTTTATACATTTTTGCTATCGCAAAAAATTATTATTAGATTAAAATTTCACTACTTGATTTTACTCTCACTCATCACCACCAAATTCCATTAAATAGGTTTTGATGAACATGTCGATGTCGCCATCCATTACGGCGTTGACGTTTGAGGTTTGGTAGTCGGTACGGTGGTCTTTCACGCGGCGGTCGTCAAAGACATATGAGCGGATTTGTGAGCCCCATTCGATTTTCTTTTTGCCCGCTTCGATTTTAGCAGTCTCTTCGCGGCGTTTTTGAAGTTCGAGTTCGTAGAGTTGTGAGCGGAGGAGGCGCATTGCATTTTCGCGGTTGTCGAGTTGTGAGCGGCTTTCGGTATTCTCAATTACGATTTCGTCTTGTTCGCCTGTAACAGGATTTTTGAATACGTAGTGAAGACGTACGCCTGTTTCTACTTTATTTACGTTCTGTCCGCCGGCACCTGATGAACGGAATGTATCCCAAGAGATGCCTGCTGGGTTTACTTCGATTTCGATTGTGTCATCGACAAGAGGTACAACGAATACGGATGTGAATGATGTCATGCGTTTGCCTTGTGCGTTGAATGGTGATACGCGTACGAGGCGGTGGACGCCATTTTCAGATTTGAGGTAGCCATAGGCATAGTCGCCATCGACTTGGATTGTAACTGATTTGATACCAGCTTCGTCGCCTTCGAGCATATTAGTGATTTCGGCTTTGTAGCCTTGTTTTTCGCACCAACGAAGGTACATACGCATAAGCATTTGTCCCCAGTCTTGAGCTTCGGTACCGCCTGCACCTGCTACGATTTTGATTACTGCGCCTAGTTTATCCTCTTCGCGACGGAGCATATTGCGCATTTCGAGGTCTTCGATGAGCGAGATGGCGTGGTTGTAGGCTTCATCGACCTCGGCTTCGGTCATTGCTTCTTCTTTATAGAAATCGTAGGCGATTTGTACTTCGTTGACTGCTGCGCTGACGGTGTTGTAGCCTTCAATCCAGAATTTTATGCCTTTCACGAGCTTCATTTGTGCTTCGGCACGTTTTTGGTCTTGCCAAAATTCTGGAGCTTGGGTTTTTAGTTCTTCTTCTTCGAGTTGAATTTTCTTTTCTTCGATGTTGAGGTATTTGTTGAGTGCTTCAACTCGGTCGATAGCTGCTTTTATTTGGTCGGTAGTGATCATTTTTAGATTTTTAGTAGCGAGTAGCGAGTAGCGAGTAGCGAGACTTGCCATTCGGCGTTTTATTATAATTGTGAATTATGCATTACTTTTTTGAGGGTATTTGCGGAACCAACTTGAGATTTTGAGTTTTACGACGCCGAAGAGGGCTTCAGAGAAGATGCCGCCAGACATTTTAGATGTGCCTTCGACGCGATTGACGAACACGATAGGTACTTCTTTGATTGTGAAGCCACATTTGTAGGCTGTGAATTTCATTTCGATTTGGAATGCGTAGCCTTTGAAACGGATTTTGTCGAATTCGATGGTTTGGAGTACTTGGCGACGATAGCATTTGAATCCAGCAGTAGTGTCAGCAACAGGAAGACCTGTCACGAAACGTACGTATTTAGATGCATAGTAGCTCATAAGTACGCGACCCATTGGCCAGTTGACTACGTTGACAACATTGCCCACATAGCGAGAACCGATAGCTACATCGGCTCCTTGATTGGCGCAGGCTTCATAGAGTTCGAGGAGCTTAGGCACTGGGTGAGAAAAATCGGCATCCATTTCGAATGCGTATTCGTAGTTGTGGTCGAGGACCCATTTGAAGCCTGCGATGTAGGCTGTTCCAAGGCCAAGTTTGCCTGTTCGCTCAACAATATGTAGTTCTTCTGTGAATTCTTTTTGGAGATTTTTAACGATAGCGGCAGTGCCGTCAGGCGAACCGTCGTCGATTACGAGGATGTGGAAACACTTAGGGAGTGCAAAGATTGCACGGATGATTTTTTCGATATTTTCCTTTTCGTTGTAGGTAGGAATTATAACAACTGAGTCGCTATGCATTTTTTGTAATGATTAGTTATTAGTGTATAGTTATTAGTGTATGCAAAATTACGAATTAAATTTGAGATGCACAACTTATTTGTCAAGTTTTTTTTGTAACTTTGCAAATCTTAATGGATAACAGTCAACTGATAGTTATGATCTATAAATTATTGGCTTTAGACTTTTGATATAAAATTTATGGATTTTACGATAGATAAATATAGGGAGTTGGTGCTGGCATTGAAAGGTGCGGGGTATGAGTTTGTGAGGTATGATGAGTATTGTGAGGGACAGAGAGCAGAGAGGATGGTTGTGATGAGGCATGATGTGGATAGGTCGGTGGAGCGGGCGAAGAGGTTGGCTGAGATAGAAAAGGAGATGGATGTGAAGGCGTCGTATTATTTTCGTGAACGATTTATAGGTGATGATGTGGTTTGTATTGCAAGTTTGGGACATGAGGTGGGGTATCATTATGAGGATTTGGTAGAGGAAAAAGGAGATGTGGATAGGGCGTATGCAAGGTGTATGCGTAATATTGAAATATTGAGACAATTGGTTGATGTACGGACAATTACGATGCATGGGTCGCCTATGAGTGGTATAGATTCGGGTGAATTGTGGCGGAGGTATAATTATCGAGATATTGGGATTATTGGTGAGCCAAGATTTGATATTGATTGGAGTGAGATGTTTTATTTGACAGATACAGGACGGAGTTGGAATGGGGTGAGTAGGAGAGATAAAATAAATAAATTTCAATATATTTGGGAAAATAAATGTTTTATTTATCGAAGAACGGATGATATAATAAAAGCATTAGAACAAGGTAAATTTCCCACTAAAGTGATGATTACTATTCATCCTCAGAGGTGGAGTGAGGGAATAATGCATTGGTTGAAAGAATTTGTATTTCAGAGTTGTAAAAATGTTTTAAAGTTTATTTTGCTTAAAATTTTTAATTAGTATAGAATAATTTTAATTTAATATTTTAGATATGAATTATCAGTTAAAAGAGGGAGAGAGAAATGAGAAGTGGGCAGTAATAATTAATCCTAAAGCAGGAAAAAAACGTTTACGTAGAGATTGGGTGGAAATGTATCGTACACTCAAACGAGCAGAGATAGAATTTCAAGTATGGACTACTCAGTATGCAGGTCATGCTATCGAAATAGCTCGATATCTTGTAGAACGTGGTTTTCGTAATTTATTGATTGTTGGGGGTGATGGAACAATTAATGAGGTAGTGAATGGGATATATACATCAAAAATAGAAGATAAAGATTCTGTTTCATTGGCATTGATTCCATATGGAACGGGAAATGATTGGGCTCGATATTGGGGATTGTATAAATCGAAACGTAAAATATCTGATCGTTTTTTTGAACGTAATAGGGTTAAAGTGGATTTGGCATGCTTAACGTATCATGTTGATGGCGAAGAATGTAAGCGGTATTTTATAAATGGAATGGGTGTTGGGTTTGATGCACAAGTCTGTTTGTTGACAGATCGTTTGAAACGTATTTATGGCGGACATTCTTGGGTTTATACGCTTAGTCTTTTTATTGCGTTATTCAAGTGGAAACCTACAAAGATGCAACTTATTTATGATGATGATGCAATTGAAGATGAGGTGTTTACGATAGCGGTGGGTAATGGTAGTTATTCGGGAGGAGGATTTAAGCAAGTGCCCGCTGATCCTACAGATGGTGTTTTTCATACAAATGTAGTACCTCGACTTACATTTAAAATATTATCTACTATAATTGGTTATCTTTTTCGTGGTGAATTGTGGAATCATCCTGCATGCACTATGAAAACAACTAAACGATTTAAAATAAAAAATCGTCAATCATTTTTGATTGAAACAGATGGTATTATGGTGGATGGTCATGGACCATATACCGTGGAAATTATACCTTCGGCACTTAATATGATTGTATAGTCTTTTTATTGTGGGGGAGAATATTCTTGTTTATTAAGAAATATTATTTTTGGAGGTAATAATTTTTTAAGAACAATGTATTGATTGAAAATTTAATAAAATAAAAACGCCACACAATTTGATGTTGTGTGGCGTTTATTGTATTCAGTTTAGAATAGTTATTATTCTTGTACTGGTTCGAGTTGAACTGTGAAGTGACGGAGAAGAGGAGCTTCCCAAGTGATGCGATAACCGTGTTTGATTTCGTTGCGGCGATCGAATACGTTTTTGAGAGCTACTGCGATTACGTCCATGTGGTTGTTAGTGTAAGTACGACGAGCGATACACAAACGGAGAAGGTCGAGACCACCGAAACGGTTTTCGCGAGTTACAGGGTCACGGTCAGCAAGGATGTAACCGATTTCGCAACCACGAACACCAGCTTCT
>JAZOMI010000171.1:0-3636 GCA_045653825.1 Candidatus Aphodosoma sp.
GTTAATCGCATCTTTTGAAAAATGGTATGATGCACGTCTATCAATGGACAAAAGCAAAATGCAACTACACGATTGGTGTCAAGAGTTATACGAAAAACAAACCGCTATATTCATTATAAAGCTCGCAACAATCATTTCCCATTCCTATTATCACGAATTCAACTAACGCCATGATACCAGAAATTGAAAGAAAAGAAACATTATTTGAATTAATATCAAAATATGAACCTGCATCAATAGCAAATTTTGATGATACATATCCAATTTTGCCAGTTTATCATAAATATGAACTCCTAGGGTATGTACAATCAGTAGCAGAGGAAATTTATCGTCGTGGCTTTTTTCCATCAATAGGGTGTGATATTTTTGCAAAACGATATTTCGACGGAGAAATTGACATGTCATTTAAAGAAAAATATGAAAATGCCGTTGAACTACTTGCAACATTAGAGGGCTTTAAAATTGATAAAAACAAATTCTGGTATCTAATTTTATTTCTAAAAGACTTTGTTGAAGGTTTAGTTTCTGGTGGAGTTATAGAAAATTCGCCAGTAGAAGATTTACAAGAAATCGCTACATTATTGCAAAATAATGATGAAAAGAAACAAACCATACAAATTGGCAAAAACAAATTTAATAATCCTGCAACATTAGAAGCTCTCTCTATCTGCATAAACCAACAATTAGAAAAACTAAACGAAAACGAAAAATATAGACAATCTAAAGCATCAATTAGTGAGGACCATAGTAGAAGAAATGTTGGTATTAAACAATATTATTTTACAAAATATATGGAGTTGTTTCTTTCGCAATTTGAAGCAGACGAAGAAAAAGTATTTGCTACTATAAATGGCATTAAAACTCCTATTGAAACATATGATAAACGAATCTTGATTTCGCGAATAATATACATCATAAATTTTACACAAAAACAAAATGATATAACTTTTTATGAAATTAGGCGTAAAAAAAGTAAAAGCAAAGATAGGAAAGGGGAAATTATAGATAAACTTAAAGGATGTTTACGCGAATATGACAAAAATCCGCCAAAAATGCGTAATATGAATATGCGATATTTGGATTTTGTAAAGCTTTAAATACTATAGGTAATTCTTTGAAAATAACTCATCTAGTTAAGGTGGGTTATTTTTTTATATTTTTCACCCACCTTATAAATGTCTAATTTTCAGTATGTTAGCTTGTGTGCTCCAAAAATATGTTGTAACTTTGCATCGCAATTGAGAGAGAAAACAAGGCGCCAAAATTCACTCACAAACGCATCGGTATCTGCGCAGACACCACCCCCTCGCTCTTTGACAAGTCGGAACAAAAACACCTGCTCACAAAGAGCAACACGGAAAACATTCAACTCTACTGGACAATCATAGAGTAAAGTTGAATCCATTAGTATTAACTCTCCTAATCGGCATAGTTGTCCTGTCGAGACGGAACAAAATTTATAAATATGAACATTTATAATCAAAACATAAAATTCGATAACAACGCTTGTCGTTGTTTTGAACAAGCTCCTAATGGAGCAAAACTTTGGGTATCTCCATTCAATATTACCAAAGATTATGTTTATAACTTTTTGAATGAACACGATAGACATATGTTGGACGTCTATCGTAAAACAAAATACATGTTAAACTTCAAGTAAAATTTAATTATGAAAAAGTATAAAGTATATAATGGGGTTTGTACCAAAATCATTGAGCTCAGCTCAAACTACTATAAAGTAATATTTTATTACCATGGTAAAACTAAAACAGTATACGGTTTCAAAACCAAATATGGTCCTCTTCCAGAGGATACAATAAATTTCCTCTTAACAGAATGGGATGAAATTCTCCTTAAACAATTCAAAGCAGAAATCCCTCTAAACGAGATTGAAGAGTTTTGTAAAGAAACTTTTCATGCTCATGTCGAAGAGTATATAGAAAGCTACATACTCCTCCCGAGCAAAAAAGAGTTGAATGTTCTCAAAAACTCCAAATCACCAATTTTTAAGTATTACCATGATGCAAAAGAAAGAGGATCAGGCACAATCACGCTAATGCCGTGCCCTAAAACAATGCACGTCATTTTGCCCCTCTTCGGCAAACAAGAAACCGAACTCATGGTAGAGCAAATTGACACTCAAATCGAGGTCATTTATAAAGAAGAGAGAAATTTAATCCGTAGTGTTAAATTTAATAACGAAAAAGAAAATGAAAAAAAAGCACTTTGAAACTTATTACGGCAAATTTTGCCGTATTATAAAATTTGACAATAATATATGTACATTAGTTCGTTATGCTCCTATTGGAATATTAACGGATATTATAAATCAAGATTTATCTCCTGAAATAATAGAGCAAGTCATAAAAGATATTGATGAGCAAATGCTTCTTAAATATCAACTTGCATATTTTCATGAATGTGGACTTCTTCGCAATAAAGACTATTATAAAATAGCCCGAAAAATATGGGAAGAATATAAATATAGTCCTAAAATTTATGAACGCCCTGAAGAAAAAGATTTAGGTAAAAAAACTTATGAAAGATATTACATCGACTAATCGCCCAGTAACAGTGGGACAACCTCATACAGAAGGCAAACCCCGGAAACAGTTGCAATAGCAGATGTTTTATATAAAAAGAAAAGAGCTTTATCCTAAAAGGATAAGGCTCTTTTTGTTTTGAGGTGGTGTTGATGGGAGTTTGGGGATTTAGTGGGGGATATGTGGGGAAAATATTTTTTTTGCTGTTGGGTTTTGTTTTGTGTTGTGGTGTTGTATATTTGTACTATAAGATTTAGTGATACTATCCGTAAAAATCAATATATATGCACATTAAAGTAAACATTTAGTTATTAATTCAAAACGTTAAAAATTTATGGCAAAAATCGAAACCATCTCTGTTATCGAAGGAATCCGTGGAAAACTTGACGGAACAGAAAACTTAGTGTTCTCAAAACGTTATGGTCAAACATACGCGTGGGAAATGAGACCATCGAAGAAAGACCCTACCATGGCGCAGTTAGCTCAGCAAGAGCGTTTCGCCCAAGCTGCTTCTAAGGCTGCTGATGATATGGCAGATATTGATAAAAAAGCCGAATGGCAAGCTATCGCCGATGCCTCTAACGGCAAGTATAAAACCGCTCGTGGTGCTGCCTTCGCTGCTTACTACGCCGAAGCTGGTAATGATTAAAAGACTTATGACTTGCCATGAGGGTACCGTCTTTCTGCAATAAGTGAGCGCAGAAAATTGCGTTTAAGTGAATGAAATGAAGTTTACTTCGATTTCTGAACGATAGCAATTTCAACAAAGTTAATTCAAGCTCGCTTGAGCTATGCCGAACTAAGCAGAAATCTTTAGTCGTAAAAATGGCAAGCTATCGCTGTGGCGTCTAACGGTAAGTATAAAACTGCTCGTGGAGCGGCTTTTGCGGTTTATTATGCTGATGCAGAATAACCTTAAAACATAACAACAAAAAAGGATGATTTCAGTTGAGAAATCATCCTTTTTTATTGCTAAGAAAATTGATTATTCTTCTGTAGTAGTAGCTTCTTCAGTTGCAACTTCAGTAGGGAGTTCTACTGCTGCATCGTCGAAACCTGCAGGTGCTTGAACTGGCATTTCTACTTGGTCAGC
>JAZOMI010000172.1:0-3604 GCA_045653825.1 Candidatus Aphodosoma sp.
TGGTTAACACTGGGAAGGCGCAATAAACGGGATAAGTCAGAAGACCTGCCTTTGCTTTCTAAATCGATTATACCCGCAGGATAACGGGCAAATCAAAGCACACTTGCAGATTTTTCTGATAATTTAAAAGACAACAGTCAATAGTCAACAGACAACAGACAACGGTGAATACGCCGTAATATCTGTAGACCATAAATTGTAGACTTTAGACTATAAAATATTGTGTTTTTGATAAATATTGTCGTATCCTGCGCTGTAAAAAAGTTGCAGGATACAACTTTTTTTTATTAAGACATATAAATTTCTAGACAATGAAAAAAACTTTATTGCTATTGTCCTTTGTGGCAATGAGTTTCGGCTATGTAGATGCTGAGACCTCTTTGGTTGTGCGCCCTCTGTTGGGTAGCGATTGTATCACTGCCTTACAAAAAATAGGCAAACTGACCTATTCGGGCGATTCTGTGTTGGTTTATGACGTCGACCAAACATTGATTTACGGCGAGTTACTTGCCAACATAAAACACATTCGCTATAGCGATGAAGAAACAGACCCATCGGTCAATAACGAACAAACATTTGGCGACCTACAAGTTGTAGTTTACCCTAACCCTACAGCCGACGTTTTATATATCGACAATGCTATGGACAACATTATAAGATTATATTCGACTGATGGACAATTGTTGCAAGAGAACAAGGCTTCGGGCGATAGAGTAGAATTGAATGTTTCGGGCTATGCAACAGGTGTTTATGTCTTAGTTTGCGGTAACAAAACTTTTAGTATAATCAAAAAATAATCATATAAAATCACTATCAAAAAACTTAAACAATTATGAAAAAATTATTTGCAATTATTGCTGTAGTGGCAATGAGTTTGGTTGGCATGGCGCAAACCAATCAGTTGGTATGGTCGAATGGACGTTTGATGTATGGCACTTCAATCGAAACAATCGACAGTCTTACTTTTGGCGAAATGGAAGAAGTTGACACCCTTCACCTCCTCCTCCCTCGTATGCTTACAATTATTAAACACGACACAATTGTTCAAATTGAGCGTGACACAATTGTTCAAATTGAGCGCGACACAATCGTTAAGTTTGATACAGTTTATATAAATAACGGTAACACTGAACCCGAACTAACCTACGAGTTACGCACTCTCACATTCGAAGATGCCGATGCTAAATTCGCTCCATACGAACTTTCATACTGCAATGCAAATATCACTAAGTGGAGTGATCTCATCGCTTCTCCTGAATATGGTGCTGATATGCTATATGCAATGATGACCCAATCGGAAGATGACCGCTATGCTTGGTACGACGAAGGCAATACATTCCTTGCATCCGAATTGCCTTACAACTACTACGACTACGTGTTCTGGGGTGGTGGTCATGCTATTTCTAATTATGCTTCAGGTGATTATGCAACCTACGGCACATACGAAAATCAATTAACAGTGTATGGTGCAAACCAAACTTATGGAGAAACCCTCACAGGTGGACATAATGGTTCGACAAACTTCTGTATGCACTTTGGTTATAAGGATGGGTCGCCATACAATGGCACAGAAAACCTACCATACATCTATTTCAAAGACGAAACAGCTCGCGTAATCGACCACATGTATGTCAACAACTCGGCTTACGCACTTTCGTGCTATATGGATGGCAATGGCTTGACAGCTAAAATTGGTCCAGAAGATTGGGTGAAAGCCGTAGCAATTGGCTATGATGCCGACGGCAACGAAACAGGTCGCACCGAAATATACCTCTGCAATGGTCCCGACAATATCGTAACCGAATGGACAAAATGGGATTTAAGCTCTTTAGGCAAAGTTGTGAAAGTAGATTTCAATATCACAGGTTCGAGCGACAATGGCTATGGTTTCAGCCAACCAGCCTATTTTGCATACGATGATGTAGCAGTGCGTTTCGATAAATAAAAAACAAGAGTATGATTAAAATAAACTTTTCAGTCAAACCACTTTTATTATTTGCAAGAAACTCAAAACGGGTAGGGAAATCACTGATTTCCTTACTCTTTACCATTATGTTTCTTGCTTCTTGCAATTTCACCGAACCCATAACCGTTGATACACCCGAGTCGAATTATCGGCCTAAAACCCTACAGTCCAATGCTAATTTCAACCGCGTGTATGAATACACCCCAGCACCAGGTCAATTCATTAACGAGCTAAAAACGGGTGGATTCGATGGCTCGCAAACAACTGTAGAAGCAGCTTGCGTCTATGCCGAACAACGCCTCAATGCCAACAATTGGGTGTCGCTTGGTGGATTTGGAGGCTACATCGTAGTAGGCTTCGACCATAGCATCGATAACACAGGTAGTTACGATTTTGGCATACAAGGCAACTCATTCTCAGGGTCTTCCGAGCCAGGCATAGTATGGGTGATGCAAGACGAAAATGGCGACGGACAGCCTAACGACAATTGGTACGAACTGCGAGGCTCAGAGGCAGACAACGACTCTACTATCTACAACTATGCCGTTACCTACTATCGCCCATCGGCGCCACAAATGCCTGTGCAATGGACCGATAATCAAGGCAATAGTGGTGAGATTGACTATCTCAAAGCCTTCCATACTCAAGACTACTACTATCCGTTGTGGGTAGCCGAAGACTCTTACACTCTTCGTGGCACTTGCCTCCCTTCGCGCAATTACGACAAGTCGGGCAATGGCTCTTATTGGGTGCAAAAGGAATACGATTGGGGCTATGCCGACAATTTCAGTCCTTTCGATCGTATTGCAGACGATATGTCCAACTATTTCCGTATATCTGACGCCATCGATGCTCAAGGCAATCCTGCCAACCTACAATATATCGACTTCATAAAGGTTCAAACTGCCGTAAATGCCAAATCGGGTTGGCTTGGCGAACTCTCAACCGAAGTCGTTGGCTTTTTCGATTGTAATATGAATGAATAAAAAGATTATGGTAAAAGCACTATTCAAATATTGTCTATTGTGCATTGCGCATTGTGCATTGCTATGCAGTTGCATGAAGTGGGAATATGGTTTAGTCGAAGATTTTGAAGCTTCGGGCGAAGGTCTTTTCATTACTAACGAAGGCAACTTTCAGTATGGCAATGCCTCGTTGTCGTACTACAACCCCGACACCAAAAAGGTAGAAAACGAAATATTCTATCGTGCCAACGCAATGAAACTTGGCGATGTGGCGCAGTCGATGATTATTCGCGATGGCATCGGTTGGGTTGTAGTCAACAACTCGCATGTGGTATTTGCCATAGATATCAACACATTTAAGGAAGTAGGGCGCATCACTAACCTCACCTCGCCTCGCTACATGCATTTCGTCAACGACGAGAAAGCATACATCACACAAATTTGGGATAACCGCATTTTTATAGTCAACCCAAAGCGCTATGAGATAACAGGTTATATCGAGTGTCCTAATATGACTATGGAGTCGGGTTCGACCGAGCAGATGGTGCAATATGGCAAATATGTGTATGTTAACTGTTGGTCGTATCAAAATCGCATTTTGAAAATCGACACCGAAACCGACCAAGTTGTCGACCAACTCATAGTAGGCATACAACCCACTTCGCTCGTTCTT
>JAZOMI010000173.1:0-4000 GCA_045653825.1 Candidatus Aphodosoma sp.
ACAACAAACAATTTAGGCTCTCCTGTACCATTATTTTGTCGTAAATCATTGATATATACCGGCTCACCCAATATAAACAATCCACAACGAAACGTATCTCCCACTTTCAATTTAGAATTATGTGACTCCATCACTTCAAACTGATTATCTCCCAAATATTTCAACCGACACACCCTATTCGGTTGCCACGCAATCATCAACATATCCCCAATTTTCAAATCACCACTCGACACCGATTCCGACATTACCAAGTCAGAATTATCCACATTTTCCGACTTCAATTTCAAAATAAACGCATCCCAACTTTCATAACCAAGAGCCTTTGACAATACATTCAATGTACTATTACGAGCATTATCAATACCATCAACATATCCCCACAACCGTTTCAATGTTGACGTACTTATCTGTTCATGTGTACGCTCCCAAATAATACCCCGCAAAAAATCAAAATCAGCAGGAGTTTGTATCTTACGCTTTATCGATGTCTCAATCCTGAGACGCAACTCATAAATTTCAGGTCTATCTATTTCCATAACAATAATTTTTGCAAATTTACAACAAACATTCTTAATCTGCAAGGTTCATTTTGGTCCATTTGCAAATGATACAAAAAAATTTACTACCTTTGCAAAAAATATCCACAAATCCCAAAAGGCAAGTCTCGTTACTCGCAACTAATAGTCTATAAAAATAATGAACAACGAACTAACATCATCAGATTTTCTCGAAGAAAACTTTTTTACAGCTGAAGATTCGGTATCAGAATATGTAGAGCTAACAACACAAAGTCGGTTCAATCAATTCTATAAAGTGAAACGCTTCGGCCGTTGGTTTATACTCAAAGGCCTCAAACCTGAGTATGCATCAGAGGCGATCTATGTGTCGTTACTAAAAAAAGAGTTCGAACTATCAGCCGAACTCTCCCATCCTAATATCGTAGTAACTATTCTAAAAGAGGACAATCCTCGCATAGGTCCTGCTATCATGATGGAATATATCGACGGCATGACGCTCAACGAGTTTTTAGCAACAAACCCAACCGTCGAACAGCGTCAAAAAGTCGTATTGCAACTCCTCGATGCCATGCAATATATCCATTCAAAGCAGATAACGCATCGCGACCTCAAACCAAGCAATATCCTAATTACGCGCAATGGATTGAATGTGAAAATTATCGACTTCGGATTAGCCGATGCCGACAACTACGCCATATTCAAACAACCAGCAGGCACCAAATCATACGCCGCACCCGAGCAAATGACATCTGGGGCGATGATTGACTGTCGTACTGATATCTATTCGTTTGGACTAATATTGAATGAAATTTTCCCCAAAAAATATGGTACTATCGTACGAAAATGTACACAATCCGACCCATCACATCGTTATGCCAATGCAGCAGATATTCTACATGCAATCCACCGACAAACTCAATTACGCAAGTTAATGTTACCTGCCATATTAGGTGTTTTATTACTGATACTTCCATTCTCCCTATTGCTTAATCGCACAAATGATGCTACCACATATTCCAACCCTCAGCAAGCAATGATTGACGAAGCCTTTACTGAAATAGACAAAATTTATCGCCCTTATATGGATAGCCTCACTCAAGGATTGTTTGTCTATCGAGAATTTGCACTCGTATCACTGAGTCAAAAGAGCAATTTACAAGTCGAATTATTACAATCGTTCCTTCAACAAATACCAGCGGATAGTCCTTTTTATGGCAGTTTTATGTCCTCATTCATAGGCTATGCTGCAAATGAATATTTTTATCCATGCAACGAATTAGAAGAAAAGTTACCATCTTTTTTTGAAGAACATAATGAAGGACGCATATCCGATTCCGAATACGAAAAACTCTATACCACATACAATAAATTAGCCAAATCTATGCGATGAAAACATGCGCCAAATTGGTAAACGAAAACGCGCCAAATTGGTAAATTGCATCAAAAAATTTGGCGGTTTCAAAAAAAATAATTACCTTTGCAGTATAATTTTGATTGAAAATCGGGAGTACCACTTCGGATTTTGATTGAAAATCGGAAGTACCACTTCGGATTTTGATTGAAAATCGGAAGTAGCAACATCTATTTTTAAGCTTAAAATAGATGAAAGAATTAGAATAATATAATATTTTTTTGAGATATGTATATTAGAAAACAGCAACTTAGCGGATCTAATGAAGAAAGTGTTTTTTTGTTTGGAGCACGTCAGACAGGTAAATCTCATTTATTACATACTTTGTTTCCAAATTCAATTTATATTGATTTGTTAGAAACAGATACTAAGAATAGGTTTCAACAACAACCTAGTCTGCTGCGAGAAGTGTTAGAAAAAGAAGCCAATAATACACTTGTTATAATAGATAAAATTCAACAAGTACCAGAGCTATTAAATGAAGTCCATTTATTGATTAGCCGCAAACAAATGCGATTTATTTTATGTGGTTCGAGTGCACGAAAATTAAAACGACAAGGCATTAATACACTTGGAGGAAGAGCTTTGCCAGAGAATTTATATCCATTAGTTAGTGCCGAAATAACAGATTTCGATTTACAACGGGCATTGACCAATGGGTTATTACCTAAGATTTATCAATCAGAACGACCTACGAGATTATTGCAAGCTTATGTAGATATCTATCTTAAAGAAGAGATTCAAGCCGAAGCTTTAGTTCGAAATCTTAAGTCATTCTCTCGCTTTATGGAAGTTGCTGCCTTAACAAATGGCGAAATAGTCAATTATAATAATATTGCAACAGATTGTGGGGTGAGTGCAAAAACTGTGGCTGATTATTTTTCTATTTTGCAAGATACACTTATTGGTTATTTAGTGCCGGCATTTGTCGATAAACAAAAACGCCGACTTGTTCAAGCACCTAAATTTTGGTTTTTTGACGTAGGTGTCGTAAATCATCTATTGCATCGGAAAGATTTAGTGCGAGGAACTGTGGAGTATGGTCATGCATTCGAGCATTTCATTGTTCAAGAATTGATTGCATACATTGGTTATCATTGGCATGAGCATACTCTTTCATATTGGCGAACATATACTGGTGTAGAGGTTGATGCAGTAATAACAAATTCCCATAATGAGCCTATTCTTGCAATAGAGATTAAGTCAGTTCAGGAGGTACAACGCAAACACCTTAAAGGTCTATTTTCTTTTGCAAAAGACTATCCCGATTGTAAATTGATGTGCGTAAGTCTAGATAAGCTAACACGTCAAAGTGAAGGTGTAGATCTATTATATCTAAATGATTTTTTGAAACAACTATGGTCAGAGCAACTTTTTTAGTTGCTCTTTTTTATGGCAAAAACATGCTCAAAAACAATTAAAATAATTTTGTGGCTTAATAAAAATTAACTATATTCGCAGTTATAACGAAGGACCTGCTGGATCATGCAGTTTCAACATATTTTTTTATAGAATAGCATTATTCATTTATACAGTCTGTCTAAAAAACTTGGCCGTTTTCAAATACAGCTACTGTGCATAAGTGATTAGTGTTCACGTTCATAGCAGCGTGAACTCACTTATCGTAGTAGCATGGGGTCAGGCCAAGTACCTTTAGACAGCGAGAAGTAGAGTTCTCGCTGTTTTTGTTTTATCAAATGAACCAAAATGAACCAAAAATTCTATTGCGAGAACACTAAAAAACATATAATTTTGCAAAAAAAATAGAAAAATTGTAAATCTTACAAAAGGTAATATGAGAAAAATTGTACAAATTTTAGTTGTTTTAGTTTTGTTTGCTTCTTGCGGTGGAGGCAATAAAAATCGCGAGCAAGGCAATATGTCGGAAGAGCAATCTACCGAATACGAGAATATGTTGGCATCGCTACAGCGTGTCGAAATTTTGTTGGACGATGTTGGCGAGATGTCGGTCGATCAAATTGTTTCGTTGTCTGAATTTGTGCCGCAATTGCATTACGAGTATGATATGTCTGGGCTCGATTCTACAGCTTTAGCAAAATGTCATAACTTA
>JAZOMI010000174.1:0-5547 GCA_045653825.1 Candidatus Aphodosoma sp.
TCAATCTTATAATGAACCTATTCTTCTCAAGCCAAACAACCTTCTTATCTGCAGACTTAAGTTCAGGGTATAACGACTCAATGACTGAAGTCGTTACTGGGATTGCTCCTATTTCCTTCAATTGTCTATTCATATCGCAAATATAGTAATATTTTGAACAATAAAAGAAATATATCTTCTCTTTCTGTTCATTTTTTCTCTATTTCTCACATTTTCCCTTATATATTCTGTGTCTAATTTCACATTTTCGATATTTTGAAAGATGAAGAAATAATACTAAGGAAGTAAAAATAACGCCCAAAATGACACCAATAACACTAAAATTATACTAATGGTGTCGTTGAAACTTTAGTAGAAATAACTCTTCTAAATAAACTTCATCTAATTTAATAAATTCTAGCAGCAGTTGCTAAAATTTAAATTACACCCAATTTTATTATCACACACTGCAAAGATACAAAATGTTTTCAATATGGTTGTATACATACAACCTTTTTTATTATTTTTTTATAAAAAATGGTATCTAAAAAAGTAAAATAGCACCCAATACTATAAAATAAAAATTACTTACTAATATCTCTCAACTTATTCTTAACAACTTCCACATCAAATACATCCACTGTTGATATCCTCCAAGGTTTCAAACCATATTTTCCAAGTATATCATCTTTAAGCATATCTCTACTCTCCTGAGTTTTATTTTCCTTATGATATTGCCAACCATCCACCTCTATAGTCATTTTAGGTTGTTTCGTAATAGTATTATAAAGTAAAAAGTCAACATGCGAAAATTGACTCTCCACAAATGTTCTTTCCATATCATTTAACACACTAACATCTGCAATCAAACGAGACAATGGATAATGACACACTACCCCTATATTTTTCATTTTTAACTCATCAATTGCTTGACATAACACATTATAGACAAGATTTTCCGATAAATGTTCCGACACTTTTTTTATTTTTGCCTCATAAGTTAATCGTTCTGTTGTATATTGTTGATAAAGTATATCAAAAACAGAATGTAAGCAACTATTTCGCACTTCAAAATTATTATACTGAATATACGAAACCAATTGCGCTAAATTCGTATCAACTGGCATTTCATTTCCATTTACTACAATACACAACCTATTTTTTGCCCTCGAAATAGCTACATTCATCAAATTTGGATCATCTGAAAATTCTGTCGGATAATTATCCACCATGCTCATTATAATTGTGTCACACTCACGTCCTTGATATTTATGCACCGTACTTGCAATATCTCGTCCTATTGCTTGATTTATAGCATAAGCCTGATCTCTATATGGCGTTATAATACCAACACTATCTTCTTCTCTATATTCTGATAATACCTCCTTTACAATAACATCTATTTCACGCTGATTATAATGCCCACGAGCATGATTTCCAGGTATTGTGCGTATCACTTGAAGGACATTATCTTCATTCTGATCAACTGTCATTGGCAATAATTCACCACCATAAAATAGCTTATTACAAAAATCTATAATTTTAGGATGACACCTATAATGCTCTCTTAGCAATGTTATTGGAGCATCCACAAAAACACCTATACATGATTCTAAAAAACTATTATTTAATGCAGAATATTTATCTGCTACATTATATGTTGTCTCAATAACCTCTAATGCTTTAGTTTCTTCTTTACTAATCACATTAGGCAATTGTTTATCATCCCCCACTATTACCGCATTCATTGCACACGACAAAGCCAACGCCCCTGTTTTTATATCCACTTGAGATGCTTCATCCATAATCACGTAATCGAAAACCATATCTTTACTTATACAGGCCTTTGCAGAATATGTAGTACTCAACACTATTGGGTATTCTTTCAAAAACTCTTCCGATTGCGATTTTATTGATTTTAACGCAAATTTCTTACGTACTTCCAATTTGTATCGATTTGCAATACTATACTTAAATCTTGCCATAGCATAACATCTCAAATCCTTAATTCTCTGCGTTATATCAATTGTACTTAACACTTTTTCATACACCAACAATTCACTCTCTATTTCCCTCTTTTTTGATATATAATATGCAGACTCAAGCATATCAACTATTATTCGTGGTTCTATATTTAATAAACTAAAAATTCTAACACCTAACAAAAATCCCCATTTTATTTTAAACCAAAAATTTGGCTTTTTCTTGTTTTCTATCATTAAACCAAAAACAAGACGTAATGCCATCAATTTGTCTGATTTTTTCAAATATAACCACTTATATTCATCATTAACATTATGGTGTAATTCATCATATCTACTTTCTCTCTCTAATGCATCCAATTCTGCTTTTAATATCGCTTTTTTCGATTGACTCTCAAATCCTAATTCTACATCTCTTAACGCTTCTGCATATTTTTGTTCTACCAATGCTACATTTTCTATTTTCCACAAATCCATCAAAGGATATTCTTTCTGATTAGCCACAAAAGCCTCTTTATTTTCCTTACTTCCTAATTTTGCAACTATAAAATCTAACCCTTCACTCTCCATCTTCTCTGCCACATTATCCACTGCCGAATTATTATTCGATACCACAAGTACACTCTTTCCTGCCAACACAAGATTAGCAATAATATTCAGTATTGTTTGCGTCTTACCTGTCCCTGGAGGACCTTGAATAATACTAACTTGATGCGACAAAGCATTTTCTACTGCCTTTTTTTGACTTTCATTGCATCCAAATGGATAATAAATGCTCTTTGGCAATTTATGTATAGCAAGTTTTGTCTTATCTCCTAAATATTGAGCTAAAGGAACATTATCGCGTTTTAAATCAATTTCACCATACTGCATCGCCAAAATATTCATCTCTTCTCCAATCATCAAACCCGTTTCTATCGCAAGTTTATTCAAATACTCCCAAATCGAACCTCCATTTTTATTAATAGGTGTACGAGTTATATAAACATCATCTCCTTCTAAATTTTCATAATAACCATTATCATACACAACATAATAATAACAATGCCCTCCATTCTCAAACTTTAATAACTCCGATACATTCTCAATATGTCTATTTTTAACATATAATCCTTTCTCTTCTAAATCTATAACCAATGGATTTTCAATAAATAATAATCTCGATTTATTATAATTAAATATTCTTTGTGAAGTATAAAACACTACAGTCCACAAACCATTATTACCCAAAGAAATACGTTCAACTTGTTCAGTAATAAACATTCGTTTGTCACCCTTCTTTTCCAAATCTACTATCATATACTTCCGTGGATTCATAACTTATTACATCCTATTATTACATTATAATACTTTATATTTTTCAATTCACAAATATACAAAAAAATTCAAATCATCTCCCACTTTTCATATTGAATAACATCCCTCACCACCCTATCCAACAGCTACCCTCAAGCAACCTATGCCGAAGAAAACAGCCACTTTTACACCATATATTCACAAAGTTTGCAAAGTTAAACCCACAAGCCCAACTTTGCAAATGCAAAGTTGCAAAGTTATATCAAACACTTGATTATTAACAACAAATCCCTTTAATACGCTAATATCACAAAAAGCACAACTTACATATAACCTACATATTTTCAATAAGTTAGTTAAAGTTTGCAAACTTTGCAAACTTTGCAAGTCTCTATTTTATGTTGTCTTTTCCTAAAAATAGTATGTCTTTTCCTAAAACAAGTAGACAGTTTTTGGATTATTTTACTAAATAAATAGACATATTTTCTAAAAATATAGACATATTCCTAAACTTATTGTCATCTTTCTAAAATACTAAAAATACAGACTTCCTCTTCATATATAAAACAAACAAACTCAATGATAAAAACTATCTTTTTCCGCCAAGATACGTCAACATCATAGCAAAACTCTACCCACAAATCGCCACCTTTATCACCCCATCCAACTTGTTCTCAAATATCCGATATGCTTCCTCTATTTCGCTCAACGCAAAGCGATGCGTGATGAGCGGCGTGGTGTCAATCCCACCCTGCTCTATCAGGCGCAACACCTCTTCGCAATCGCATCCATCCACACCACCTGTCTTGAACGTAAGGTTCTTACCATACATCTCGGGCAATGGCAACACTTGTGGCTCATCATATAGCGCAACTACCGTTACTACGGCATTCGGACGAGCACACTCCCATGCCAAACGAAACGTCGCATCTCCTCCTGCCACTTCAATCACTCGGTCAGCCCCTCCATGGTCGCTATGCGTTGCTACAAACTCCTTACAATCCTCTGGCGTAGTGAGTAATATGTCTGCGTAATGCGTTTGCACAAACCTACGTCGCTCTTCCGATTTCTCGCACACTATGATGCGTTTGGGGTGCTTCAACATCACGCACAACAGGGTGCAAATTCCCGTCGGTCCTGCCCCTAAAATCAGCACTATATCCTCTTCCGTAATCTCCGAAATGCGAGCAGCCCAAAACCCTGTTGCCAACACATCGCCCACCAACAATGCTTGTTCGTCGCTCACACTATCAGGAATGCGATTTAACCCCTGATTTGCCAATGGCACACGCACATACTCCGTCTGTCCACCATCAATGCGACACCCCAATGCCCAACCACCATTTGGGTCAGTGCAATTGTTAACATACCCATTCTTGCAGAAAAAACACTCGCCGCAAAAGGTCTCTACATTCACGGTCACTCGGTCGCCAGGCACGACATTCACCACCTCCGAACCCACCTCTTCAACCACACCCACCATTTCGTGTCCCACCGTAATACCTGGCACAGCACGCGCCACACTGCCATGCTTGATATGCAAATCACTCGAACAAATGCTACTCATCGTAACCCGCACAATAGCATCCGTCGCCTCAATCAACACAGGCTTCGGCTTCTCCACCAAAGCAAACCTACCTTTTTCAATATATGTATATGCTAACATAATTGTCTAAATTTTTATTTTTCCAACCTCCACCTGCAATCGCCATGATAAATCATCTGTCGTGTCATGCCACCATCGATACAGATATTCTCACCCGTGATGAATCCCGCCTTATCGGAACAAAGAAACAAAACCATATTGGCTATATCCATCGGATTACCCACACGCCCTACGGGTTGCTGAACGGCATCGGCACCTTCATACACCGTATAGTTCGTATCAATCCACCCTGGCGAAATCGAATTGACCCTTACTTTGCCTGCAAGACTCACCGCCAACGCATGCGTCAATGCCGCTATTCCACCCTTTGCTGCAGTGTAACTCTCGGTCTGTGGCTGACTCATTCGGTCGCGAGAAGAGGATATATTCACTATCGATACACCATCTTCGGCTAAATAAGGCATCAACAATTTCACTAAATAAAACGGCGCAGTAACGCCCACACTCAGTGCATACTGAAACTCCTCATACGAGCACTCATCAATCCCCTTCATCAGTGGCAACGCATTGTTAATCACACAATCCACCCTATCGTGTCGCGCCACGACATACTCCACAAACGCCTCAAGCACCTCTTTCTGCGCAATATCGCCCACGAAATGCTCCCCTTCCGCTTGCTTATCA
>JAZOMI010000175.1:0-29092 GCA_045653825.1 Candidatus Aphodosoma sp.
TATGATTTGCCTTTGAATGTGCATTTTTCTCCAGATATAAAGAATAGTAAGAAAAGACCAACTGTGTTTGTTGATTTTACTTGTATTCCAGGTGTGTACGACGATTCTAAGTTGGATAGTGTTATTAATGGCGTGTCGAGTTTTGGTGTGGAATTGCCAGTCGAATTTTCTTGTTCGCGAGTGGTGCGAAATGGCAAAGTAGAGTGGGATTTGTCTATAGGTTCTTTATATCGTGATAATCTTACAGAGTGCGGTATTACATATAACGTACGAGCTTTGGTTAATGTCTATTTTTCTGAAACTGGTACTATTAGTTTGAAGCCAGACACTACATTTACTTCATGTATGGAAAACTCGGAATATGTAGCATTAGGTCAAACTTTCGACATCTTGCCTAATGATTCTAATCGCGTATTTGTATTGCCATATTCAGAGTGGAAAAAAGACAGCGTGCAATTTGCATGGGAAGGCGACGGAACAGCAACTGTTTGGGTAGCAAGAAGAGATTGCGGTTTTTATCCATCGTATGGAAGTGGTGTTGTGTGGACTCACTATGATGTTGCAAGTGATAGCCCTTATGTCTTGTCTATTGATGATATTTCTGATGCAGTTAGTAATCAAGATGGTGGAGGTATTTTCTTTGCAAAAGTTCTTGCAAAGAATCCTGGTAAACTAACAATACGTAAAGCGCCTTTAGCGCCAACTCAAGGAGGGGCAATCGTGTTGGAATACGGCAAGTCGGTTGAAGTTGCCGATTCGAATCAACTATTCTGTTTTCCACGCACTTGGAAAAATGCCGTAGAGTTTGTGGCACCAACCAATTATGTTTTGGAAATGTATGCTGGCAATAATATCGAATTTACGACTTCGCCGACCGATACTAAAGTTTTGGCTAATTATGCATTTATTATGGACGAGGGTAATCGCTCGTTGCAATTGTCATATCAAGATCTTTTGCAATTGCTATTAAAAGCAACGGATGATTATATTTATGTTCGTTTCAAATGCAATACTCCAACAACCATTACTCCTATGCTTTGGAGGCCATCTTCATGCGCAAGTCAATCTAAACTTGTAGTTCCAGGGCGAGCAATTAGTGTGCCTGCGCAATCAAGCGATGTGCTTTATCGTTTGAGATATGAAGATTGGAAAGGGTATGAAATGACTATAGATTGGAACAATCGTTCACGTCCAGTTCCTGTTTATTTTTCTGGTGTATGTAATTTCGAAACGTTGTCTACCGATATCAATGTGATTTATTATGAAAATTGCAAAATAGGAACAACTTATATTTACGAAGAAGATATTGATTTGTGGGCAACTAGTGTAGATAAAGATGGTTTTATATATTTGCGTATGAATCCGCAAGCAGGAGGTATGGTTACTTTTTCTACAGAAAAACCGGCAGAAGAAGATCCGTTTGGTCCATGTGTAGCTGCTAGCACAGAGTTGAAAGATGGAGATAAAATTACGTTGAATCTCAATAGTGCATTTACTATCTATCGCATCAACTATGCCGAGTGGGTTGCAAAAGATAATAAATTGGCATGGGCAGCAGAATCACCATTGCACACATTTGTAGCAGAGACATGCCAATTTGCTGTAGCGCCATATAATAGATATGTAGTCAACTACGTCGTAGTGCCAGCCAATGGCGAGTATGTGTTAGACGTAGCCACTCTCACACAATATGCCGACAAAGTTGACGAAGACGGCTATCTCTACATCCGCTTCCTCACCGAGAAAGAAGGAACCCTCTCTGTTACTAGTTACTAGTTGGGTATTTGCAAAATTATGTAGGGACACTGCATGCCGTGTCCGCACGACCGCAGCGAGTAAGAATCTGTGTAAATCAGACGAGCGACTTCTTGCGGAGCAAGAGAGCGAATCGAAAAGAAAAAAGAAAAAAACCAGAGAGATCTGTGTCATCTGTGGGAGAAAAAAGTTAGGGAGTAGGGAGTAAGGAGTTGAATGTTTTTAATGATAAATTTGTGATAATTTACGTTTAAAAGAGGTGCGAAACGAGAATTTATGGGGATAGAAATGCAAATACAGAGCTTTAATGATGCGAAGATACGCATGGTTTGGGATAATGAGAAGGAACAATATTTCTTTTCAGTTGTTGATATAATTCAAGTTTTGACAGATAGTCCTACTCCTCGTCGTTATTGGAGTGATTTAAAACGTAAGTTACAAGCTGAGGGAAGTGAGTTGTACGAAAATATCGTACAACTGAAATTACCTTCTTCTGATGGTAAGAAATATTTCACCGATGTAGCTACAGTAGAGCAAGTATTTCGTATTATACAATCAGTACCAAGTAAGAAAGCAGAACCATTTAAACTATGGTTAGCAGAGGTTGGGCGTCAGCGATTAGAGCAATTACAAGACCCAGAGTTGAGTATAGATCAAGCTATTCGAGATTATCGTCGATTAGGGTATTCTGAGACTTGGATTAATCAGCGAATTAAGACTATAGAAGTACGCAAGGGATTGACTGATGAGTGGAAACGAGGTGGAATGAGCGAGGAGTGTGATTATGCGAAATTGACAGATATTATATCTAAGGCATGGAGTGGGATGACTACGAGGGAATATAAAGATTATAAAGGGTTGCGCAAAGAGAGTCTTCGTGATAATATGACGAATGTAGAGTTGATGCTTAATGGTTTGGCAGAGGCAGCCGCAACAGAATTGAGTAAACGCGAGAATCCACAAGGATTTACAGAGAATGCTCATATTGCACAGCGAGGAGGAAATGTTGCTCATGTAGCGAGAGAGCGATTAGAAGAAGAATTGGGAGCAACAGTTATATCTGATCAGCGAGCAGTACATTTTGTGAATCCACCAGATGAATTGCCGTTTAATCAGATAGAAGAGTAAAAATCCGTGTTATTTAGGGAGTAGGGAGCAAGGAGTAGGGAGCAGGGAATTGAAGATTTCGTAATTGCGAAGTTTGGTATATACTCGCGATGCTCGTTTAGGACACAGCACGCCGTGTCCCTACATGCGCTCAGTAAAAAATCTGTGTCATCCATCGAGCGTTTCTTGCGAAGCAAGAGAGCGAAAATTGTAAAACCCGGATGGCAAAAAATCTTTTAAATCTGTGTCATCTGTGGGAGACTAAAAAAACGAGCATATCAAGTCGTATGTCAAGAAGGGAAAAAAGTTCTTCTGTCATTCTGTCTAAAAAAACAACGAGCGCAGCGAGTAAGAATCTGTGAGAATCTGACGAGCGACTTCTTGCGGAGCAAGAGAGCGAATCGAAAAGAAAAAAGAAAAAAATCAGAGAGATCTGTGTCATCTGTGGGAGACTAAAAAAAGAGAGCATATCAAGGCGTATGTCAAGAAGAAAAAAGTTCTTCTGTCATTCTGTCTAAAAAAAACGAGCGCAGCGAGTAAAAAAATCCGTGTCATCCGTAGAGCGATTTTTGACGAAGTCAAAGAGCGAATCAAAAAAGAGACGAAAATCTAGGAAATCTGTGCAATCTGTGGGAGAAAAAATACGAGCGAAGGAAATAAAATTAACCAGCAACCTTCAAGCAAGGTGCAAGCAAGAAAACCATCATTTTCACACCATGCACTTGCAAAGTTTGCAAAGTTCAGTCTAAGACTCTAATTATTAGTATGATATGTGATTTTTTGCGTTTGCAAATTTATAAAAATATTTTTGAGTAATCATAAGAAAATCAACCCATTAGTAACTTTGCAACTTTGCAAGTTGCAAACTGTATAAATTTAGTAGGTATTATAAAACCATAGGGTAAATAAAAAATCATAAAATAAGGGATATGAAAAGTGAGGATATAAAATTATTATTTGAGCGGTTTGAGCAAGCCGCAACAAATGTTGATGGTATAGAGTGTTGGAGTGCGCGGAGTCTTTATCCTTTATTGGGATATACAGAGTGGCGTAATTTTCTTAGGGCAATAGATAAAGCGAAAGAGTCGTGTGTTAATGCAGGTGAATTAGAAACCGATCATTTTGTTGACGCCAACAAAATGATAAGTCTTGCAAAAGGAGCAACTCGTTCGGTTGAAGCTATTCTCCTCACACGGCAGATGTATTACCTACTATAGGTATAAAGGCAAAGGATTTGGCAGCAGAGATGACAAGCACTAATGTAGAGACTAAAAATATTTATGGAATAAGTCCTATAACAGAAGAACATATTGATAATAATATTGCAGTACGAGAGATGTTGCGTAGCAGAGGAATTGAGCCATCACAATTGCAACCTGCAGAAGATGTGAACAAAGTAGAAAGAAGATTAAAGTCAGAGGAGAAGAAAACACTACCAAAGAAAAAATAGCCACATGTCTTAGTTCGTCAAATAGCATGGGAAGTATTGGAGAGTTGGAATAATATATAATAAAAAAATATATGCATAAAAGAATAAGAAAATGATAACTTATATTGATCTATTAAAAAAGATTCATGAGTTGTTAAATTGTAATCTTACAGATGATTTTTTAAAGCGTGTCGGTGTTTTGCTTAAAGAGTATGAAAATTTGATTAAATCAGGAGTATCTTATTCTAATGCAAATAAAACATTTCGATTAGAAGCAGGGGATATTCTTGTAAATGTAAAAAAAACAAGTAATCTTATACCTCAGATTTTAAAAAGTTATTTAAATGGGCATGTTGTAGAAAGTGTATTGTCCTTACAGAATTTTATAAAAGAAAGTAATTTTTATAACGTAAAGTTAGATCCTAATTATGTTTATTATCGTGCAAGAGTGTCTGAGAATATATTGCGAACAAGAGAAGATATGTTTCATGTCCCATATACTAATAGAGGAAATGTGACAAATAAAAGATATAGTATTTCTGGTCATCCTTGCTTATATTTGGGTCGGTCTGTTTATATTTGTTGGGAAGAATTAAGAAGACCTCATATAGAGAATATTTATATTTCAGCATTTAAGACTAAAAATAAAATAAATGTTTTAGATTTGAGAATGTATAAACAATTTTATTTTCAGGCGGCATTTAAAAGTTATTTGGAATTATTCCCTATTATATTGATTTGTTCTATGCCTACTTGCAATGATAGAGATACTTATAAACCAGAATATATATTGCCTCAATTGTTATTGCATACAGCAGCATATGTTGATTTGTCAGAAGGAGGGAGTAGAAAATGTCTAGATAAAATTTATAGGGGAGTAATTTATTCGTCTACACATATTGATTTTGAAACTGGTTTTTTGTCTGAATCTAAAGATTTTTGTTTGACTGATTGTATTGTGATTCCAGCAAGGAATGCTACTCCACGAAAATATTGTTCGTATTTGACATCTCGTTTTGAATTGACCGAACCAGTGAACTTTGGGGTCGAAATATTATGTAATAAGGATAAAATATTGAATAAAAAAGACGATTTGATAAAGGATAAAGAAAAACATTTTAATTACCAAATGTCTTTTTTTGCACCAATAGAAGGTATTTTAGATCGAAAAAAATATTTAAGTTTATAGTATTGCCATTTTTTTAACAATTCTACAAAAATATAACTAATTATTTAAGTAATATAAAAACATCTAAATCTCATTAAACAAAAAATGCCACAAAAATACAAAATATTACTAACCCTCCTCCTATCCTTGCTGATAGGCACGCCCCCCATTTCGGCGCAGATAGTAGATGAGCAGGGCCAGTATGTCGATACCACATTTCATGACAATGTGGACCGTACTGCGGAAGATTTTGTGATTGCGTCAATTCTTATTTCAGATCCAATAGAGGGTGTGCTTTCTTTAGCAGGGCATACTGCTATACGGGTACAATGTCCTGTTTTTGATTTAGATTATGTGTATCATTATGTTATGATTCATCAAGAAGATAGTATCACTGAAACAAAAGCCTTATTGACAGGACAATTTTTAGTACAGATGGTTGCCGATACTTTTGCTACTTATGTTCAGCATTGTGAAACTATTAATCGTGGATTAACAGAATATCGTTTGCATCTTACGTCTCAAGAAGAGCAGAGATTATGGCAAATTCTAGATGAAGAGTTGGTCAGTGGCAAACAACTTAAGTATGATTTTGTACAAGAGGGTTGTGCGGTGAAGACTAAGAAATTAATAGAACGTGTGTTAGACAAAAAATATATAGATTATTCAACTTGTGATCCTCGTTTCTCTGCACCGCAATATGAGTTAGTGTCAGTTGCTATGCAACATGCCCCATGGATGCGATTTGTAATGTTGACAGCTATGCATGGGCACACAAAACAATCGGGTTGTTCTAATAATTTACTTATACCAGTAGATTTGGCTATGGCATGGCAAACTGCCACGGTGAACGGGCATTCGTTGTTGGGCGATGGAGTGAGGTTGGTACCAGATAATTATTATCGGTCGGATGTTTGGTTTACGCCGATGCGTTTGTCTTTGTTACTTTTGTTGTTGAGTATAATTGCTTTATTTATGAAGCGACAGTATATAGATTGGGTTGTTTTGGGAGTGCAGTTATTGATGTCTGTGTTAGTGTTATTGTTTTCTGTAATGGGATCAACGTTTATTGTGTGGAATTGGTTACTTATACCTTTTAATGTTTTGCCTATTATTTGTTGGAAATGGCGAAAGTATTGGGCATTGCCGTATGTGGGTGTATTAGTAGTTTGGTGTTTAGTGATGTTGTTTGTACCCCATATGTTGGTGGATGCTACTCATATTATTCTCACTCTAGCTTTTGCTATTGTGTTGCTCAAACAATCGAATATTACGCAACTTTGTATTACCTCTGAAGTTGATAAAAATAAAATAAACAAAACTCATCGTGTAACAAATAAAAAATAAATAATATGAAAGAACTATTTTTTACATTAACTAATTCGTTGTTTGGCTATGCCAAACGTTTGGTTATTTTTTGTGCGTTTTTATCAATCGCTGTAGCAGAAGTCGCAGCAGGAGCAACAACTCACAAAGCAGAATTAAAGGCTAAGATACATAGTAAATCAACAGGTTCAGGTTGTGTGTATATAGTAGAAAACAACACAACAAAAGGACCGCTTTGTACAGGCGGAGAAAAAGAGATATCTATATCTACATCTGGGGAAAATTGGTCTGATTCATATGAATTTACATTTACACTTACTGCTCAAGCAGGCGAAAATTGTTATTTTGCGGGTTGGTCAACATCATCGGATTCATATGATATTTTGGAAAATTCAGATGAAGAAAGTTATATCCGTGTTATAGAAGGTACAGAAGATGGAGTGTCAGAAACTTTGTATGCCATCTTCCGTCGCTATTATCAAGCGACAATTTATGGATATAACGCAGAGGAAGATCAGTTTCATCAAACTCCATTGGATAATGCTGGAGGAGTGTATAAGCATGGTTTGGAAATCAGTTCTGGAGAATTTGAGGAACAACTTTATAAGTTGACATTTAATCATCCTATAGATGATATATCTAAACTTGAGGTTACTTCGGAAAAATTTGATTGTAGCATTGTTGAAATGGACAACGATATAGTACTTAAAGTGAAGAATAAAGATAAGATTAATGGCACTGTGTCGGAAAATATTAAAATTTCGGTGCGAGGCGAATGGAACGATAAGAAAGAAGAAGGCGGAGCCGTGGCTACATTACAGTTTTCGGTTTCTAATGGTGCTATTTATGTAACGCTCAATCCTGCCGAGGGGTTGAGAGGTACGTATACCTATACGCAAACTACAACAGGTGAACAAAGCTATAGTGTAACTACTTCTGCTATTGTGAAGCAGATGATAGCCTCAACCGACTATTCGTTTAGATTTACACCTAAATCGCAAGATGATACGAAATATCAGTTCGAGAAATGGGTGATTAAAGATATCAATGGAGCGGTTGTGAGAGAGTTGTCGACTGCCAATTTGTCGTATACATTTAGTGCTGGAGAATCTATTACGCCAGTATTTACTTTAGTGGATCGCGCTATATTTATTGTGAAGAGCGAGCCTACGGTTAAATATGTCAATTTGCAAGAGGCACTCGATCGTGCTGCGGAGTTAGGTAAGGGTCAAGTAGTGGTGGTGACAGTAGAGGACAATCGCAAAGGTGGTAGATTGGAGCAAGGCAATTATACGATTCGTGGAGGTGTGACGCTATTGGTGCCAGGTGAGAGCGGATATAATACAATGATTGGTGATTTGGGAGAAAGTAATTTTGGTGATGGAGCTAATAAAAATGCATTTTGTACTTTGACGGTGGATGATAATACAACTATAACCGTGGAAGATGGTAATATTTCGTTATATGCAAAATTGGCATATACTGTAAATGGAAGCTCTACTAGGGAGTATGTGGTATCATCGGAGTATGGTCATATTGTGTTGGGCAAGAATAGTGAGATTATCGTTAAGAAAGGTGGCTTGTATGCGTTTGGTTATATTACAGGCGATGCAACGAGCCATATCACGATGAAATCGGGTACTGTGGTATATGAGCCATTCAAGATTACTGACTGGCGTGGTGGTAGCGAGACATTTGAGTGGAATGGTGGGAGTGGTACAAAATCACGAGTTTTTCCTGTAGGGCAATATTATGTTCAATCGGTAGAGGTGCCAATGACATTGGAGTATGGTGCGAAGGAGGTGTTGTCTTGTTGTCCTCAGATGTCTGTGGTAGGAAGTGTTCCGGTTAATATGTCTTTTATATGGAATTATGATGAAGATCAGTGTTTGTTTGGATTGTCTCCGGGAACATCTATAACGAAATCATACAATTCAGCCACCGACCGATTGAAGTTCGAATTTAATGGTTCGGGATTGAATTCTAAAGTAAAGATTGGTTCTATGAATTTAAAGGTGAAAAAGAGCCTCGTTTCAGTTGATGTACACTCGAAAGATTATGTGATGCCAGTCCAAAATAATATGGATATTGAAGTGAAGAATGTTACGATTGATGTGCATTATGATTTGGGATTATTGCCAGGGTCGATGATGCGTGTGTATGATAATGCGGTTATTAATTTGCAACATCCAGAATCGGGGAAATTCGCTAATGTGTATGTATATGATAGAGGGGCACGAAAATTTGAAGATGGAGCGGGATTTTGGGGACCAAACAAAACCGTTTTCATCCCTATGAAATATCGCCCTGGAGGCATGAAGAAAACAAGAACAGAAGCCGACTTGGTGGATGCGCGATTGATAATTAATGGTGATATGAATATCACCGAGCGTGGTGGATTGTTTACTGTGAAAGGTTCTCTTGCTGATGCGACAACCTACCAGCCTGAGGCTATAGGTGGTGCACAAATTATGTCGGAGGGTAGTGGTAAGATTAATGTGTATCATATTGATAATACCATTAAAACAACTAAGCAGTGGCAACAAGGTGTTGGGGCTAAAGAGATTAGTCTTACTTCGCCAAACTTGCTGTTGCATAATAGCTTGGCAGCTGGAGCTGAGGAAGCATATACTTCGGTTACGCAGACAGGAGTGTCGTACACCTACTATCAACACGATGGCACATGGCGTTTGCCTCAGGCAGGTGTCACAGGTGTGAAACTATATGACGCTAGTGGCAATGAAATAGAAAAAATAGTTGTAACTAATCCAAATGTAGAGACTGTAGATGGATATCTATTGGCTACTCTTGAGCCTTTTGAAGGCGTGCTATATGATGATACCGATTTTGTAGTTACATTGTCAGGTGGCAATATAACACAAAAAGAAAATGAGGCTATTGTTATCGAAAACGAAAAACTCAAAATACCTGTACAATATACAACTCAGAATATAGATGGTGACCATACGACTACGTTGACAATTGCAAAATCTAGCACTGCCGAATTCGAATGTAATATATCTGTTTCGTTGGTTGGCACAGAAGATTATACTCCAATATTCGAGGTGCCAGCGTCGTTGAATATTTATGGCCGCATCGGCGAAGCGACAGCAACAGCATTGCCTATTGAATATCCTGCAGGTAATGTGATAGAGGCTACTGTTGGTGCTAATGCACTTACGACATCGAATCCAAAATGGGAAGCGATTATTACTGGTGATGGTGCAAGTTTGTTTACATTCCAATTAGGCTCAACAGGTAATGGCTTGGCAGATGCTAAAGTGATATTCACTCCAACGAATGGCACTCCAACCACAGCTACAATGAAATTGAAAGCTGTATATACTACAGATCAAAATGGCGTAACGAAAGAATCGACAGAGCATACTATTGCGTTGATAGGAACAGGTTTGATGATAGACAACACATTGGACTTCAGCCATATGGGAACTGTTACTGTCAATAGCGAACCATTTAAATTGTTGAAAAACATAAATTCAACAGGGGCAATAACTATCGAGACAGATCCTGCAGATCCAAGTGCGGTGTTGACTATTACAAAAGATGATGATGGTAATTATACCGTTGCACCAAAAGCGATGGGAAGTGTGACTATCACAGTGACACAAGCTGATACCGGAGCATATGTAGCTAAAGAAATAACTACTACTATTGCAGTGGTAGGCGACCCTAGACCACTGGCAGAGGTTAGTTGTATTGAAGACGAAGCTTCGTTTAAGACGCTTACAGCCAATTTTAATAATGTAGAATATAAAGATGATGCAATCAACTTTGTATCAAACGAGGGTGTACTATCTACATGGTCGGCTCACTTCGCTGATAAACCAGGTACACTCACATTCACGCCTAGAGGCAATGGCTATTGGTATATACAAGAATCAAATGATGGAGTGGTGTGGACAGAGTTGGTGTGGGGAACACAATTGCCAAAAGGTAAAGAGCAAACAATTGCCTTGAATCAAAGAACGCGAAAATTGCAGATAATGTATATGTCAACATCGGATGATGATAAAGGTTCGATTACAGGATTGTGTATCACTCCTTTTGCTGTACATGCCGAAACAACAAAACTCTATGTGCCAGTGGTGAATGGTGTTGTGCAATCTACGTCTGTAGCGTTTATTCACTCAAGTGAAAATATAGATGTGAGTGTTGCACCATTAAATGTAGTAGGAATTGATCCAACCAGCATAACCAATCCTGAGATTGGTAAATCTACAGCATCTATTTTAGACGGGGTACTATACAATGTTTATAAAACTACAGTGACATTGAGTGGTGGCGCAAATATTCCAGAGTTGAATGATGGTTTCGAATTGATTGCTACGCAAGGCGAAGCAACTGCGAGTGTGGCATTAGCAACCTATGCGTTCCCAAAACCATTGCAAATCGTGTCGGATAGTTGGGCGTCGGATGATGCGATTGCTAATGTTAATGGTTATGATGAGTCGGAGCATTACTATCACTATGCTATCGCATCGAAGAATGTGAAATGGGATGCCGAGCGAAAGAATGTAGTGTTCCTCAATGTAGAAAACAAAGAGGGTGATAATAAGGAGCGTCAAGTGGTGTTTGGCTTCGACGGTTTGCCTGATGAGGTTCGTTTCCAATCGATAGCAACAGAATGGCGCATAGAAGAGTCTATTGATAATGTTTCTTGGAGCGAAGCAAAAGATAATCGAAATGTAGAAGTAGCCGATGGTGGAATCAACACAATTGTACAACCAATTGCGTATACATCGAAATATGTGCGTATCACTTATACCGGAAAAGTAGAAACTGAGGTGTTGATGACCGGGCTTGTGATTAAAGGTTCGCCAAGTGCAACACCAGAAACATATGAATTGAAAGTTGCACCTTCTAACACATTGAATGTACACGTGATGAACTTGCCAAGCATGAAGGTGAGATTGGCTAATACAGATAATTTCAACCTCTATTATGGTAGTGATGAAACATCATGGACACAATTGACAAATGACGCTGTGTTGTCATCAGAACAATATCCATATTTAGCCGAGAATAAAGAAGGTGATATTACTCTTAAAGTCGAGTGGACTAATTCTGAAGATTTGGTGCAAGATACTTATCTTGAAATATTGAATGGTGAAAATAATCAATTGTTGGCAGAGGTGCATGTGGTAGGTAATAAATCTATTACAATTGACAATGCAAAAGCAACAGGTATCAGTACAGGTATTCCTAATGGTTATACATATAATAAAGCTAAATATACAGGTTATACACATAAGCCAGTGGATTTGTCGAATACATTTGATAAAGATGGCAAAGCTTTGTTTGACTACTTGATTGTTTATGGCGAAACAACTACTGATGATGAAACTACGAATATCACAGTGCCAACATCTAAAGGCGGAAGTAACGCATTGACTCCTTATTATGTATATCGTAGAACTGACGATGGCGCAGGTTATAGTTTCGTGCAAATGATAGAGAATGCCAATACAGCAGACAAAGCAGATGTGGATGATTTAATGTATGAGGATGAAAATGGTACGATAGCTATTGATATTATCGGTTCGCTTAAAGTGTATATGACAGGATTCTGTCCGTTTGCAACAACGGGTTATACACCTAATCAAGAGGGTGTGTGGCTCTTCAGAGGATATAGTGCTAAGCAAGGCGAAGATCCTACTGAATTAGATATCTATCTCGAAGATTGTCACATCTTTAGTAGATATAAGACCGAAAATGGTAAAACCATGAGTAAAGACGATGAGACTGTTGAATCGTTTGAAGGTGATGTTGCTATTGGTTCGGGAGCTGTGTTTGTATTTGAGGATGCGCAGGAACCTCATAAAAATATGGATAATGTAGTTCCATTTAAGGTGTCGATACATACATTAGGCGATAATGTGCTTAGAAGCAACTATGGTAATTTCTTTGAAATATTCAGTATGCGTGCAGCTCAAATTTCAGCTCCATTGCATATACATCCTCAAACAGCAGATCATGTTAATGGGTCGAAAACCGAACTTACATTCGACGATGTGTGGCCAACTGAAGTAACTGTAGTGGATAATTATAATTATAATTATACTGACACAAAACGCACCAACGGCTTCCTTTCGTTGCAAAAACCTAATGGCAACAACAATGGACCATCTATCGACCTTGGAAATAAACATTCGATAGTGAACTTCAAAGGAGGACGAGTAGAATTGCAAAATGCGCAAATCGTTTCGCCTAACTACAAAACTACTTTGGCTATCTCGCACCGTTCTGGTAAATTTGGTGGCGATGGTGGCGATGAAACAGGGTTCAGATTATGCCTCGGTATTGGTACCGACGATGTAGGTGGTACGGTGAATTTCTATGATGGTACAACTACAGTGCAACCTATGACAGTGAAAGAGGAGTATCGCAAATACTATTTGATGGATAAAGATGAGCAAGGAAATGAACTCACAACAACAAGTTGTTTGCGTTGCCCTTCAAACACTTATGTATATGGTGGTTCGCAATGCTTTATGCGTGCTTGTAGCCACGTGACTTCGAAAGGTGGTGCGCCAAAAGGTCTCAACAAAGACGGTGAAGAAGTTGTTTTGGGTCAGTATGTATATACTATCAATGAATGGAAAACTGAGGGTTCGGAAGGTTCAGATGATGTAATTGAGAACAATGGACTTGTTTCGACTATGGGATTCCCTTCTAAGGTGGCAAATAATTTGAGTATGACTGATTGTGTGAATGATGAATATGGATGTGCAAGTATCTCGCCAGATGCAAATAATAAACTCTATTTCTGGGTGCCAAATGGTTGTGGTGGAGTAGAAGCCGAAAAAGATGCTATACTTAAAACATGGAGAGCATGTATGACTAGAATTGAAGCTGGTCACGAATCTTATTCAGGTGCGATTGGTGGAAATGTTTCAATTGAGAATACCGAAGAGATTCAAAATTTGCTATATTGCAAGTTGGATCAAGATATCTATAATGTTATTTCGGCACATACACTGAATGAGAGTGGAGAAAAAGAATATACTTATCAAGCACCAGTTAAAGTGCCAGGTGTGGCAGAAGATTTTGCAGGCGGCAAGTATATGTTTATCTCTCCAAGGAAAGTGGGTGATGATACGCCAGGTGATGATTTGTCTCATAAGATTGAAAGTACTCAGGGTGATGAGTATAAGGTTAATGGTAAGGTATATTATATTACTACAGCAACAGCCGATGTGTGGATGTCTTTCACAGCTCCATTCAATGTAGAAAAAATTTGGGTGGTAGAACCATTCGATGAAGGACGTTTGGCATCAACTGCAAAAGAAGAAGGAAAAACATTGCGCGAAAGCATATTGTTGCAACAGGCTAAATATAATGCCGATTTTGCAGCATTCTTCGGTGTGGCTATGGCATTGGGTAGTGAAGATAATTTTGAAACTATTTTCAAAGATTGGAGAGATTGGGCGTTTGAGCAAGATAAATTTACTAAATTAACCGATGCTGAGAAGATAGAGGATTATCATCTTCGCAACAAATATGAGTTGATTCCATATGATGGAACAAATGCAGATAAATCTCATTTTTATTTGAATATAGATGGTCTCAACGAAGAAGACGAAAAACTTTGGGAATATATAGCACAAGGCAATCAAGAAGAAATAAGACCAAACTGGAAGGTACCGGCAGCTCCAGGTAAAGGTGAAATACTTCTTCATCAAGGTGAAACTTATTCGCTTTTGTTCCCTTATTGCGTAGGATGTTGGGATATGGATGGTCAGACTGCTAAAAAACGTGAATATTGGGATTATTGGTCAGGCAAATTCTTGATTTTTGAAAGTACAACTGCTACTGCTCAAAATCCTCACATAATAAAAGGAGAGAAATATCTTGAAGAGGAAGTTTTAGATGGTGAAAGCGATATTAAATCTGGAACAGCATCTTTGCGCGGAAATAGTACCTTTACATTTATGAATACTAATAAGGGTAATGTTTATTCTTATTCTGCTGCTCCAGCAAACGAAGGTTTTGTGGGAAATACATCGGGTGAACCAGTTGATATATTGCCGACACAATCGTTCTTGTTATTGTCTACTTCATTTGATACTGACGAGGAGCAAATATCGTTTATTTCACGTTCGGGTATGATTCGTCGTCCAACACGTGAAGAAGGTGAAGACTTGGGTACAGGAGGTCATATGCCTACGCTTGCCGATGGTAGTGATATATTCGTACTTTCTACATTTGAAGGTATAAATATTGCTGTTACAGAACCTCAAAATGTAAGTGTTTACGCTGCAAATGGCGCTTTATTGTTCAATGGTTGGGTCGAAAAATCGGTAAATGTTACCCTTATGAACAGAGGTGTGTATGTGGTAGTGGGCGAAAATGTCTCTGTAAAAGCGATTTATTAGAAGTTTTGAAAAATGTAAGAAATATTTGCGTGTTTTAGAATTTTTTTATAACTTTGTAAATTGAATAGCTAGTAGTCAACAGTCGATGGTATTAAACATGGACTGTTGGCTTTGGCGCATACTTACGGGTGATTATCTCTGATGGTTGAATTGATAGTTTTTTATGCGGATAATTCGATGAAACTTCGGGAGGTAATGAATAAAAATGTTTATATTTAAAATGAAAGGATTATATAAATTGATATTGTTGTTGGTGGTAGTGTTTTTGAACACAATTGCCGTTGTGGCTGATACTAATTGTAGTGGCTATAAACCATTGATACATCCTATTCACTATTGCGATTGTAAGGATTATTTAGATGAATTCTATGAATTGCCTTTTGAATTGCAAGTGACAGATTCGGTGTGGTTTAAATCTTCTTCGGATGTGTTTATTGATGGTTTTACAGCTTATTTGTATTCGGATTGTGATTTGAATTTTGATATATATCAAAGTTGTGCGGCTTCTACTTCGTTGTATAGTGTGGTGATACCTAAGGGGCAAGCTCGTGATGTGACAGCAGAATCGGTTAAACAAAAGTTGGAAAGTTCGAATATGTATGTCGAGAATATGGTTATATACGTGTGTGTATACCCTATCGATGGTAATGGTGGTCGTTTGATGTGTTTGCCTTATAATACTGGCTATAACTCTACTTGCAATGATATACTTTCGTTGCTACCTGGGATGACGTTTGTGTCGTCGCATGCCGAAACTGTGTATGAAATAACTCCCGACAATATTGCCAACTCTTATGCTATGTATCTACAATGGAACGAAGAGGGTGGCGCACCTTGTGGGTTGAAAATCACTCGTGGCAATTGTAATGGTGCAGTGGTGGCAGAGCATAGTTTCACTGCCGAAGATGATATCTATCTGCTCGATGCTGAATTGTTGATGGATGTGCGTGAAAAAGGCGAGAGCCTTTATGCTCACTTCTCGCATGATGCTACAGCGGTGGGTCGTATCAATTTCAGAGAGACCGCATTCGTGGATGTGCTTGTTGATACTGTGATTTGTCGTGGTAAAGAGTTTAGACATGGCGACTATGTGACTGCCGAGTCGGGTGTGTATCGCTATGATACGGTGCAAGTGTCGCCTACTGAATATGAGGTGAAGGGATACAATATCGTATTTGCTGAACCAGAAGTGCAATACGACACTCTTGCTATTCGTAACAACCAATTGCCTTACGACTATCGTGGTGAGGCGATTGAGGCGTTTGGCGATTATGAATTTGTGATTGAAACTGATGGTGAATGCGATGAGCATATCAAACTGAATGTGCACCATAACTTGACAACTATCACGCATGTGAAAGATACTACAATTTGCTATGGCGGTAGATTTGACCATGAAGGAGGTGGTAGTTATAAGGATCATGATGTAACTCTTGCCGACTCGACTTGGAATGTTTCGCGTGATACGCTTACGATTGATGTTATCAATGTATATTTCAATTCGCAAGATTTTGCCTACGACACTTTGGCATTGACCAAAGAGCAGTCGAAACTCTATAGATATGAAGGTACTTATACGATTAGAGGTTTTGGCGATTATCAGTTTAATGTGTATGACAAGCATAATTGTCCGGTGTTGCTCTATTTGCATGTTTGCCATAAAGTGACGAATATTACCGAAACGGTGGATTCGATACTTTGTGCTGGCGAGGTGTATGTTCACACCGATGGGGTAGAATATCGAAACTCGGCAGTGCTGGTAGATTCGGGATGGGTGGATGATGATACCTATCTGGTGAAGACGACCACGCTGAGATTTATATCTAACGAACTGACCTACGATACTCTGACTTTGAGATATTCGGATTTGCCTTATCTCTATAAGAATCAGGTGACAATCACCGAGATGGCTGATACTACAGTCTCGCTCTTGTTCGGAAAATGTTCTGGACAAGTTTTGTTGCGTTTAGTGCATTTGTCGGATACTGTATCAGCAGAACAAGATACAACTCTTTGTGAAGGAAAGGTTTATGTGCATAATGGGGTGCAATATAATCAAGATGCAACTATTGTGGATTCGACTTGGATGAATCGCGATACGTTGCTCGTGACAACTACTCGTGTGCATTTTGGGGCTCCAGAAGTGGCATATGACACCATTGCTTTGCGCTCTGCGGAATTACCGTTCGTATATCGTGAACAATATACAATCCCTGTCGATGGATTTGGTAACCACGAGATGGTGATTCGCAATGAAGGTGAATGTGATGAGCGTATCGTTCTCAGTGTGCTCCATATGACAGATACTGTGGATGTGACTCGCGATACTACTCTGTGTGAGGGTAAAGGTTTTGAATATAAAGGAGAACTTTATTTTGAACCTATTGTTTTGATAGATTCGGTATGGGCTAATCAAGATACTTTGGTGGTGACTGCTACACGAGTGCATTTTACTGCTCCTGAAGTACAATATGATACGCTCGGACTTAAGACTACTGACTTCCCATATCTATATCAAGGACAGTATAGAGTGGATGCATTCGGTGATTATGAGACAATAATTCGTGCCGAAGGAGAATGTGATGAATTATACCGCGTGCATATTTATCATAATGTGGATACTGTTGTGATGGTGAAAGATTCGCTTATTTGTTATGGTGGAAGATACCAATATGAGAAAAATGGAAAGACATATACAGCTCGAGATGATATTAGTTTTGGCACGCAAATGGTATTGAATGCCGATACAGTGATTTTGGATTCGCTATATGTGCGTTTTGCTAAAGAACCAGACAATGTATACGACACGATTTTGGTGTCAACTGCTGAGTTGATAAAAGGGTATAAATATAGTATTTATAATAAAACAGTAAATAGTGCAGGTGACTATAAGTGGGATGATGCGATTAATACTGTTACGAGATGTAAGGAGAATGTCTATTTGCATGTGGCAGAGTTGACTGAAGAAGTAGTTGATGTAACAGTTTGTCAAGGTAAGGGCTATGAATTTAAAGGTGTGATGTATTACGAATCGGTGACTTTGATTGATTCGGTTTGGGTTAATGATTTGAAAATCCAAATTACGACTATAAGAGTACACTTTGAGGCACCTGAGATGGAATATGACTCGGTGATGGTGAATGCTACAGAATTGGCAAGTGGTTATTACTATGAAATAGCTAATGCGTATGTGTATGAAGCAGGAGAATATGAGTATAAAATAGAGGTGGAAGATGAGTGTACGAGACTAATATCGCTCTTTGTGGAAAAGATTATTCCAGTTGAGGTAGATGATGTAATGGTGGAAACAAAACCTAAATTGATTGTGATTGATGGTATACTATATATATATCACAATGGAGATTATTACTCATTGACAGGACAGAAAATAATAATAAATAAATAATAATTACCTAAAAGAAAAACTATGCGAAAGTTATTACTAACAACTGTTGCGTCATTGATGGCCGTTGTCATGATGGCTGTCGGTAATGCTACAGGTAAGGACAGAGCCAATGCAATTGACTTTGATTGGGTAGATGGCCATGAGCATGTAGGTACAAAATGGTACCGAGTTGACTTGTCAGAGATTGACGGATTGGTCGACCCTACTTTGGCCCTCTATTTGACAAACCTAACAGACGCGTCTGTTCAGGTGAAAGTAGAAGAAGTTTCAGCAAAGATTTCTGTTTCTTTTGCAGGAACGACTATTGAGCGCGAGGAAGCTTTTGATGGAGGATCTTATTCCATCGCTCCAAAAGATTATAAACTTTGGAGTCAGAATGTGACTGAGCTCTTGAAAATGAATGTGCGTTATTTGTATTTAAGACTCAACGCACCAAGTAAAATTGCTCTCTCGGCTAAAAAGTACGAGACAAGTGAAATTGTAGACTTGGCTTGTGAAAAGGCAGAAGACTTCAATTGGAATGGAGAAACTGTTGTCGCTAGCGAAGAAGGCAAGTGGTATCGCTTGAACTTGGCTGAGATTAAAGCACAAAACAAAAAACTCGACTTCGTCGTAGCAAATCAAGGTGGCAAAAAGGCAAATGTGAAATTTGACCTTAGCCTTGACTGTCCTGCTAGTGTTGTGTTTGGTTACAATTGGACTATCCCTGCTGGCGGTGAAATGTCTGAGGAGTTTGGCCGTATATTTATCGACGAACTTAAAGAGGACTATGTTTACCTTAAATTGACAACAGATGCTAATCTCGTGTTGACAGTGAAAGAAGAGGTGGTGCCATTTGTGCCAGATGTGACATGGACTATAAATGACATATTGAAAGAGGGTAAATCGTATACTTTCTCAGGAAAACATGTGTTTGAAGTGCCTATGTCAACTCTCAGTGCGCCTCGTGGTATGCGTGCTGAATTTGTTGTAACAAACAATAATGGAGCAGAGGTAATACTTAAAAAACAAATCTCTTTTGCTAATCCTGTGAAGAGCACTATCGATAAAGAACTTAAAGTAGCTGCTAATACAACAGTAACAAAAGAGGTGGTGAACAATATGGCTGGTGTGATCAACAGCAACAAAGCTTATATCTGCTTTGATGCTTCGGCTGAAGTGACTGTTCAACTCAACTATGTTGTGGTGAATGAAGAGATAATGAATGCTAAACCAGTCGAAATATCAACTTGCGAAAATAGCCAATTGTTGAAATGGAACTCGACAGTTAAACAATCGGGTCTTGAAACTAAATGGTATGAAATTGATTTAACATCAATGCAACAAAATGGACAACACCTCCAACTCTCGTTTACTAATAATAGTAAAAATGTAGTTGTGGTTATGGGAGAAATCCTTCCTACTTGTGGTTCGGAAAAAGCAATCCCTTATGTGTTGCCATTACAAGCTGGTGAATCAATCAACCAGTTGATTAATTACAACTTGTTCGCAATGATGCGTTATCCAAAACACTTTAAAATGTCGGCTACTGTAATTCCTACAACTGCTAAGTCGATTTTGGAGTTCAAGGATGTTCGCTCGAAAGAGGATATCATGAAATTTGTGCCTCAAGACATAGACGTGATTACATCAACAGAAGTGTCGTTGAGAGCAAATGTTGTGTCGGCTAGCTCGGACCCTACCGATTGTAGCAAAGCTGCAACTATTGCACGTGGCGTGAAATATGAGCAAGCTGCTGGCGAAACTAAATGGTATCGCGTGACTGATGACTTGGTCAACAAAGTTTCTCTATTCCCTGATATTGCATTTATCAACAATGGTAAGAGCGCAGCTAATATTACAATCGCTGCTGGCGTAAGTTGTGAATATTCGACATTTGGAATGTCGACAATTACTGTGCCTACTTGGGCCGACTTGACAGTGTTCCCATCTAACCTTATCGGTAAATTGCTTGATAAAGCTCTCAATCCAGATGTGAAAGAGATGTATATCCAAGTGACTGCCGACCAACCAATCGCATTCGGTATCGATATCAACTATGGTTTCGGTCTTGGTTGCGACGATGCTCGCGTGTTTGATTGGACAAAAGGCGCAACTATCAAAGCTGGTGATGCTCAATGGCTCAGCTTCGATATTGCATCGGTGAAAAAGAACAAACAAGAGGTAAAACTTACTTTGACTAACGAGTCAAATAGCTTGGCTTGGGTGGGTATGATGGTGTCGTTGACATGTCCGTTCGATGTGGCTTTGCCAACATTCTTTGCTATCCCTGCTGGTATGAGCATCGACAAAGTGGTGGATTATAGCTACTTTGCTTCAACACGTCTCGACCAATTGTATGTTGCCCTTATCACAGAAGAAAATATCTCGGTGAAAGCAGAAGCGGTGAAATCTCAATCTTCACCATCTGATAAACTCGCTTGCCAAAACGCTGTGGAAGTGAAAAATGGTGAGGCTTATGTGCATAAACCTGGTACTACTTGGTATAAATTTGATAGAGCTATGTTTAGCGACGTAAGTCGTTTGCCTAAATTCCGTTATGCTGCCGAAGCTACAACTAATGTGATTTTTGGCGCTACTGTTGGTTGCGAATATAATATCGCTACACATGCTAACATCAAATTCCCTTCTACTAGAGGCTTGGAAGTGTCGTTCCGTACTCCTGGTTTTATTACCGAAATTTTGGATAAATTCGTTCACCAAGATGTGAAAGAATTCTATGTAGAGTTGAAAACTGACAAACAAATCAAGTTTGGCATGGATATGGAATATGCTGGCGGTTGCGAAAAAGCAACTAAACTTGATTTCTCTAAACCTATAGATATTGACCTCAAAGCAGATAAAGATGTTTGGTATACTATTAACTTGAAAGACTTTGAGAAACTTGGAGATAAACTTATTTCTTTCAACCTTAACAATCCAGACGATAAAGCTGTAGAGGTAGAATTTGAGTTGACTCCAACATGTCCGTTGATTGTTAGTGCTATCAAATCGGTTTCTGTTCCTGCAGGTGTTAATATGCCTTTGGCATTCCCTGCTTCGAAAGTTGCAAATCTTTATGATCAAGTGATAGCTCAATTCAATCTCCCTGAAAAAATCGAAAACAACTTGCCTAACCGCGTGCATGAGTATTATGTACGTATTCGTGCTAATGGCGATTTGTCTATCGACGAAGGTGGTGAAGCTCCTGAAGTTATCGAACCTGGTTGTTCGACTGCTACTCCACTTGATATCACTAAACCTATCGTCGTTGATAATCTTGCGAAAGGTTGGTATGTGGTTGATATGAGCAAAATTAAGAAAGACTTCACTTTGAGTTTTGTTAATAATTCTGGCTCAAATCAAACTCTTGATTTTGACTTCTACAAAGGTTGCGACGAATCGTCAACAGAAGTGATGCAACAAAATTGGTTGAGATCATACAACTTTGTGGTTCCTACTACTGGCTTCAAACAATTTGTTCCTTATTCAATGATATCTTCTTTCATCACAATGGATGAATTGTATATCTATTTGAATAAAGAAGAGGGTGGCGAAGTGGATATGGCTTGTGCTGAAGCACAATTGGTAGATCCAACTCAACCTTTGGAAATCAACCTCGAAGCTGGGGTAGAGCAATGGTTTAAGTTTGCTCCTAGCTCGTTGGAAAATTTCAAAAAGAACTTGAAAGTTACATTTGTTAATCCTAATGCAAATGACGTAAGAGTTGATTTCTCTCTTGCTACTATTTGTCCTGCTTTGGTGACAATTGATTCTGCATTGACTATAGAAGCTTCTTATAGTCGCGTTGATTCAATCACTGCTGGTATGATCAATTTGGCATGGGATGAATATGGTCATAAACTCAATCGTATTGATACTGCTTATATCAGAGTGTTGGCTAATGGCACATTGAATTTGACAGTTGATACATTCATTGTTGTAGTCCCTGATGTACCAGAAGGTTGTGAGAATGCAAAAGAGTTGGATTTCTCAAAAACAATCAACCTTTCTGACATCCAAACAGGTTGGTACCACGTAGATTTGACTCCATTGAAAAATGGTTCAGTAAAACAAGTGTCTATCAACAACGATTTGGGTAAAGTGATGGGCGTACAATTCGATATCTTCCGCAATTGTGAACCAAGCAGCTTCTTGTATACATATACACATGAATTCAAAGTAGGCTTGTTCCAACAATCAGTACCAGCCTCTGCACTCTCAATGTTGGGTAGCGTCAACGAGTTGTATATCTATATCACAATGGATGTTGATGTATTGACATGTGAGGATGCAATCGAATTCGATTGGAGCAAAGGTGCAGTACACAACGCAAAAGATACACAATGGTATCACTTCGATATCACATCGGTAGAAGAGAACGAACAACAAGTGAAACTCACATTCACTAACCACTCAGACAAGTTGGCTGTGGTTTATGGTGAGGTAGCATTGCATTGTCCATACAAATACTCAATTCCTTACGCATGCGTAGTGCCAGGCGGTATGAGCATCGACAAAGTGGTTGACTATAGTATATTTAAAGCATCACGCGTAGAAGAGTTGTATGTAAAAGTATATTCAACAGAAACAATCGAGTTGGGCGCAACAACCGAAAGTGCACTTGTATTTGACAAGACACCATGTGATGCCCCAACCGTACAATCGGGCGTAGAATACAAACATGCAGCAGGTACATCATGGTATCGTCTTCCAAAATCGTTGTATATGAACACAGGCAAATTGCCTAAGTTCTATTTCACAACCGAAGAGGAAGGCTTGACAACTATCAAAGTAGGCGCAACAGTAGGATGCGAATACAATATTGCAACCAAAACAATCTTCATGCTTCCAGGTAGCTTGAACTATGCAATGGTAGTACCAGAGCAAATGTTCGACTTGATGGACAAATTTGTTAGCGATGATGTTACAGAAGTTTATGTCGAATTGACAACTGACAAAGACGTACACTTCAGTGTCGACATGATTAACAACACCGACGATGCATGTCATAGCGCAGAGTTGATGAACACAACCGATGGCATCAACCTTGTAGCAAATCAAGACAAATGGTATAAGATCGACCTCGACGCGCTCAAAGCAATGAATAGCGATGTAGCCGTTAAGTTCATCAACCCATCATCTAAAGATGTTACAGTCGACATGGAATTCTCATTGACATGTCCAGTAATCATCAGTGCCAACAAATCTCTTACATTGCCAGGCGTAGCAGAAGTGACTAGAGTAATCAGTCAATCTACATTGGCAAAAATCCCAGGCGTATCGTTCTACGTACGCTTCAAAGCGTCGGCAGATGTACAAATTCAATTCAGCAAACCAGAAAAACCAGAAGACGAACAAGCATGTAAAGATGCAATCTTGCTTGATTGGACAAAAACTATCAACCTTTCAGAATTGAAAACAGGTTGGTATAAGTTCGATCTCAGACAATTGCATGTTGCTAAGACCGACTTTACATTGTCGCTCAACAACGACCTTGGCCGTGCAACATATCTTGGTTTGGAATTGTATGAAACATGTGAATCAGTACGTTTGATCAACATGGGCGATTCTGTATCAGAAGGCTTGCATGTTAGAACAGTAGCATATGATATGCTCTATATGATGATTGGCGAAGCACCAGAACTCTATGCATATATAACCATAGACGGAACTCCAGTGCCTCCAACTCCAGCTGAAGGTTGTGAAACAGCCATCGATTATGAGCTTGGCACAACAATCATAGTAGAAGCTAATAGCAATGTATGGTATAAAATCAATCTTGCCGAATTGAAAGCATCAGGCAAAGGATTGGATGTCAAGATTAAGAATGTTGATGTAGTAAAAGCCGATATCACAGCAGCAATTGCATTTGAATGTCCAGGTACAATTGCACAAGAATTGGGTTACTCACTCGAAGCAGGCGATTCGTTGGCAGCAACAATACCATATTCATATTATGCCGACATCGAATCAGATGTTATGTATCTCAACTTGAGAACAACAGCTAAGTTGGAAATCACAGTAGGAGAGTCTTCAGTAGTAGTTCCTGATGTACCAGAAGGTTGTGAGAATGCGACAGAACTCGATTGGACTAAAACAATCAAACTTTCGGAATTGAAGACTGGCTGGTATAAATTTGGTATTAGCTCTATCTTTGATGATAAGAAAGACTTCACATTGTCGCTCAATAACGACTTGGGTAAACCAGAAAATGTAGGATTTACACTCTACAAAGATTGTGATACGCATTTGTATGGTCCTATAGTATATACATTCCCAGTTGGTATTAAATCACAAACAATACCATACTCTGCAATCTCTTTATTTGGTAGAATAGATACATTATATGTATATATTGAATTAGATGCAAAACTCCCTTGTGAAAATGCTATCTTGTTTGATTGGAATGAAGGTGCATACCAAGAAGCAAATAAAACTCAATGGTATGAATTTGACATCACTCCAGTATTAGAACAAGAAAAACAAGTGAAACTCACATTCACTAACCATTCAAACGAAAATGCATGGGTAGTGGCTGAGTTGGCAATGAATTGTCCTTATACTAAATCAATTCCAATTATCGTTCCTGTTCCTGCTAACATGAGCGTAGATAAATGGATTGATTATAGTGTATTCGAAGCATCACGATTGAAACACTTCTATTTGGGTGTAACAACACGTGAAGCAGCAATCGAATTGGATGCAACATGGGAAGATGCTCGCATTGCTCCATCTAGTGGTTGTTTGAATGCAACAGCAGTAGAAAATGAAGTTCTTTATGAACATGCAGCTGGTACACATTGGTATAAATTTACTAGCGACTTGTTTAAAGGCGAAGGTCACTTCTCTCGTTTGCACATAATCAATCGTAGTGCACAAACAGCAAATATCACTGCTGGTGGTACTGTTGGTTGTGAATATAACATTGCAACACGAACAAGCTTCAAATTGTTGAAACGCTTCGACTTGGCGTTTGCTATCCCAACATGGGTGATTGAGCAAATTGATAGATTTGTAGATAATGATGTAACTGAATTCTATTTGGAATTGACTACCGACCAACCAATCGCATTTAGCTTTGGTATGGATGCGTGTCAAGAAGCTATACCATTTGATTGGACGACTGGTCACACTCAAGAGGAATTGACAACTCAATGGTATGATGTAAATATTGCTTCAGTTCTTGCTAATGAGCAACAAATCAAGTTGACTCTTACTAACCACTCAAACCAAACTGCATGGGTTGCAACTTTGGTATCTTTGGATTGTCCATTTAAAGTGGCTATGCCATTGGCATTCCCAATACCTGCTGGTATGAGTGTTGATAAAGTAATTGATTATAGCTACTTTGCTGCAACTAGATTAGATCATATCTATGTAGGTGTAACTACAGATAGTAAAATCTCAGTAAAAGCTGAAGCTCAAAGTGCTGAGGCTAGCGAAACTGACAAACTTGGTTGTGCAAATGCAACATTACTCAAAAATGGTGAAAAATATACACATCCTGCTGGTACTTCATGGTACAAAGTAGATGGTCCATTCTTCGCTAATATGAGTACTTTGCCTACTTTCCGTTTCGCAACAGTTAGCGGTGAATCTACTAGAGTAACTATGGGTGCTACTGTTGGTTGTGAATATAATATTGCAACTAAAGGTAGTGTTACTGTTCCTGGTGGAGTTGACTTGTCTCTTCGCGTACCAAGCTTCATCTTTAAAGCAATGAAATTGTTTATTGATGATGATGTGCACGCATTCTATATACAATTGTCTACAGACAAAGAGGTTGCGTTTGCAATTGATACTACAACAACTGAGGATCTTGTTGCTTGTCTTGATGCAATTGATTTGGTAATCACTGATAGCATGACCATTAATTTGGATGCAAATACAGACCAATGGTATAAAGTTGATTTGTCTGCTTTGAAAGGTACAGACAAAGACTTGGCTATTAAAGGTGTGAATAATTCTGCACAACCAGTGGATGTTGAAGTTGAAATCTCAACTGCATGTCCTGTAGTTGCTAGCATGATAAAAGAGGAAACTATTCCTGCTGCGTTTAGCGTGACTAAAGTGATTACTGCAGAACAAATCGCAAGAGCATTCGAACAATATCCTGATCTTGTATATTACGTACGCATACGCACAAATGGTGATTTGCAAGCTGAAATCAAACCTTATATTCCTGAAGTAGATGGTTGTGCCGAAGCTATCGAATATGTTTGGGGTACTGATATCGTAGTAAACAAAGACTCTTGGTACAAGATGTCTATGGAGGATTTGAGAAATCAAGTTTGCGATATTAAGTTGACAGTGAAAAATGAAGCAAATGATTCTGTGGCTTCTGATTTCACTTTGTACGATAGTTGCCCTATCGACTTGCCTCTCATTGAAATGGAAGGCTTGACTATTGCTCCTAATACAGTTCGTGATGTGGAAGTATCTTCTGATCGTTTGAACGATTACAAATATGTTGATACTTTGTATCTACACATTCGTCCAACTGGTGAATTGATTGTTAACTTGTCGTCTAATTGTATTCCTGAATTAACAGAGGTATATGCTTACGATACAATCTCTTCTTATGACTGCGTGGATGCACAACAAATGTGGAATGATACAGTACGTGTGAATGTGAGCGCAATTTTGGATTCTGTTTATGTACATACATATATAGTAGATCCATTTGAAGCTCCTGTAGTGATGACTGATTCAATTTTGGCTACTATTGCCGGTGCTAAACCAGAGTTGAAACAAGGTGTAATGCCTGATATGACAGCTTCTGCTGATGCAATTGAAGCTTATTACCAAACTCTAGATACTGAAGCAATTGCTGATGTTGTTGCTGTAACTTGGAATACTACAAAAGTGGGTTGTGATGCTGTATCATACTCTATTGCTTTGGTTGTAGAAGATGCTTGCGGTCGCAAACAAGAAACTACTCATACTTTCAATGATATTGTTGTAAGACCTGCTGGTGTTCAAAAATTTGATACTATCTGTTATGGCGAAAATTATTCTTGGAACGGTAAATTATATACTGAGACTGGTGTATATAACGATACATTGAAAAATGTGGATGGTTGCGATAGTATTAATGTTTTGAACTTGACAGTGTTGCCTGCAGTAGTAGAAATTGTAGAGAACGTGGCTATCTGTCATAACGAAACTTATACTTGGCCAATAAATGGTAAGGACTATAACCAAACTACTACAGTTGAAAAAGTTGTTCTTAATAGTTTGGGTTGCGATAGTATCCGTTATGTCTTGAATTTGACAGTGAAACCAGCTGCAGTATATGCTCCTATTGAGACTCGTACAATTTGTAATGGCGACACTGCGATGTGGAGAGGCGACTCATTCAGAGCAACTGGAGTTTATGAAGTGGTAGAAAAAGACATTGATGGTTGCGATAGTATTATCTATACATTGAATTTGACTGTTACTCCTGCTGTTGTTACTGAAGAAGTAAATGTTGTTATCTGCTTAGGTGATGAGTTTAATTGGCAACTCGATGGTAATACATACAGTGTAGAAGGTCAATATTTTTATATTGAAAAAGGTCAAATAGGTTGCGATAGCGTACTTCACATTCTCAACTTGACAGTTGTGGATGGTAATGAACGCTATGCCGAAACTATTTGCTACGGCAAAACTTATACTTTCGAAACAACTGATGGCTCTAAATTCGAATATAGCGAAACAGGTACTTATAAAGTACAATTGTCTAGCGGATGCGTTTATACATTTGTATTGACTGTTTTGCCTGAAGTTCCACATACTACTGATGATATCACAGTTTGTGCTACTACATTCGAATGGGAAGGTACTTCTTACAATGCTTCTGGTTCTTATACTAAAACATTGACTAACCGTTTTGGTTGTGATAGTGTTGTAACTCTTAACTTGACTCTCAATCAACCAGCGGTTTCTGAAGTGACAGTTGAAGCTTGTGATTCTTATGAATGGAATGGTCAAGTTTATACACAAACTGGCGATTACACATTCACTGCTATTGCTGCTAATGGTTGCGATAGTACAGCTACTTTGCACTTGACTATCAATAAGTCAGAAACTGAAACTTACACTGTTACTGCATGTGATGTTTATGAATGGCATGGTATAGCTTACGACGAAAGTGGTATTTATAAATATAATACTACTACTGCCGAAGGTTGCGAGCGTGTAGAAACTCTCGAGTTGACTATCAACAAGTCGAATGTTACTTCTGATACTATTACTGCTTGTGGTTCTTACGTATGGCATGGCACAACTTATGATCAAAGTGGTGTTTATACATATACTACTACAGCTGCTAATGGTTGCGATAATAAAGATGTTCTCGTATTGACTATTAATCAACTTGCGACTGTTGATATTTATGAAACTGTATGTGAATCATACACATGGAATGGTACAACTTACACAACAAGTGGCGACTATACATATCAAACAACAACAGTAAATGGATGCGATAGTATAGTAACATTGCACTTGACAATTGAAACAACAGCATATCATGCAGA
>JAZOMI010000176.1:0-2666 GCA_045653825.1 Candidatus Aphodosoma sp.
GTCTTCGAGACGGTGGATAGGGTCGGTACATTCAACCACAGGAGCCTCTTCGAGGTTGTTTTGTGGGATGAAAGATACCAATTCGCGGATTTTAGCGATACCTTCTTGTTCGCTTTCAGCGCGGAAGTGAGCAACACCTGATTTAGTAGAGTGCATACCAGCGCCACCGAGGTCTTCAGTTGAGATAGATTCACCTGTAACAGTTTTTACTACTTTAGGACCAGTAACGAACATGTAGCTATTTTCTTCAGTCATAAGGATGAAGTCAGTAAGAGCTGGAGAATATACAGCACCACCTGCACAAGGACCAAAGATAGCAGAGATTTGAGGAATTACACCAGAAGCCAAGATGTTACGTTCGAAGATTTCAGCGTAACCAGCAAGAGCTGTAACACCTTCTTGGATACGAGCACCACCCGAGTCGTTGATACCGATAACAGGAGCACCCATTTTCATAGCGAGGTCCATAACTTTACAGATTTTCAATGCCATAGTTTCAGACAAAGAACCACCGAAAATAGTAAAGTCTTGAGCAAATACATATACCGAACGACCTTCGATTGTACCATGACCGATAACAACACCGTCGCCAAGATATTTTTCTTTTTCAAGACCGAAGTTTACACAACGGTGAGTGAGGAACATATCAAGTTCTTCGAAAGAGCCTTCGTCGAGAAGCATTTCGATACGTTCACGAGCAGTATATTTACCTTTGCTGTGTTGAGAGTCAATACGTTTTTGACCGCCGCCAAGACGAGCTTGAGCGCGCATGTCCATCAACTGTTTTACTTTTTCTTTATTTTCCATTATATAAGAATTTGAAAATTATTACCATCTTTTTTTATAGACATGAAGACAAGAGTACAGGATTTTATTTTATACTCTTGTTTTCCTGTCTTCTTGTCTTAAAGAATTATTTGTTTGGGTCTTCGCACAACTCAGTGAGAACGCCGTGAGTTGATTTTGGGTGAAGGAACGCGATATTCAAGCCTTCAGCACCTTTACGAGGAGCTTTGTCGATAAGTTGAATACCTGCAGCAGCGCATTCGTCAAGAACTACTTGCAAGCCTTCTACGCAGAATGCTACGTGGTGAACACCGCCTTTAGGATTTTTTTCCAACCATTTAGCGATAGTGCTTTCTTCTGAAGTTGGTTCGAGGAGTTCGATTTTAGTTTGACCGCATTTAAAGAAAGCAGTACGTACTTTTTGATCTACTACTTCTTCGATGCTGTAGCATTTTGTACCGAGGAGTTGTTCGTAATAAGGAATTACCTCATCGAGTTTGTTAACTGCGATACCAAGGTGTTCAATGTGAGTTGGTTTCATAATGTTTTAGAATAAAGTTTATAAAATTAGTTAATTAATAGAATATTAGTAATTAGTAGCGAGTAACTAGTAGTGAGTAGAGAGAGTTGCGTCAACTATATCACTCGGCACTGATTTTGGGGCTATGTCAAGACATAGTTCACCCCTAAATAAAACACGATGCAAAGATACTGAATTTATTTTTTATGGGCAAATATTTTCATTAAAATAATTATCCGAAAACTTAAGTTTTTTTACTGCTTAGATTTGTGGCTAATTTTATAGTTGTGGTGTTTTTAGATTATTTGATTATTTTTCTTGTTGCAATTTGTCAAAAACAAAGCCAACTTACCTTGGGTGGGGTAGGTTGGCTTTTGGTTTGGAAAAATGTTATAATGCTATTTTATGTGTTTTTCCGTTGATTACTATGAGGTAAATTCCACGAGGGAGGGTTAGGGTAGTTTGTTTGCCTGAATAGATAAACTGTCCTGTTGTAGTGTATATTTGGTAGTCGCTTTCGAGTCCTTCGATGTGGAGAGTGCTACTGATAGAGTAGATACCTATTTGATTATCAAATGTATTTTCTATAGGTGTATTAATTATTTCTTCAAAAATAGCAGTTAATTCAATATCCTCTGTAACTACAATAATTCGAGGGTTATCAGTATTACCATCGCTCCATTCTTTGAATTGGTAGCCTTCGTTAGCGGTAGCTGTAAGTATTGCTTTTTCGTTTTCAATATATGCACCAGCACCTGTTATAGTTCCCCATTCGTTATTATTTGCTACAATGCTGAGGTTTTTGTAATTAATATCAATGGATTTGATATTCAAGAATTTTCCCCAATAACTATGTTTAAGGTAGTCTTTATACGCTGCAGAAGAAACAATTAATATACATTTTTCTGGATTTAATCCTAAATTATCTGCTTCAGGAGGGGTGAGTCCGAGGCATGTGATTGTGTCTAATTTAGAACATCCACTAAATGCATTTGCTCCAATAGAATTTACTTGGCTTGGAATAGTGATAGAATTTAGATTAGAACAGTTTATAAATGCTCGTTCATCAATTTTGGTAAGGCATTGAGGAAGAACAACTTTTTGTAATTGTGATTTGCCATTAAAGTTAATACCTATTGTATTTGTAATGTCATACAAATCAACAGTGAGCAATGAAGTCATAGTTTCGTAGATGCATTTGAAATCATCATCATTGAGTGTTCCAGTTACAGTAAGATTTAAAATATGAATAGGGCGTTTGCCTAATTCTACAATTTCATCGGCGAGTGTACCTGGGGTTTCTACATGGACATTTACTGAAGTTTCATTGTTGATGTAAATATATTCAGTTCCCCATGCC
>JAZOMI010000177.1:0-15876 GCA_045653825.1 Candidatus Aphodosoma sp.
AATCCGTTATGGCGATTCTATCGAGCTTTGTGGTGGTACTCACGCACAATCAACAGGTAATATCGGTCTTTTCCGTATTATCTCTGAAAGCTCAATCGCTGCTGGTGTGCGTCGTATCGAGGCTGTGACTGCCGAGTATGCCGAACATCTTGTCGATGAAATGCAAGACCACCAAAACTCTATTAAAGAGTTGCTCAACAATACACCAGACGTTATCACAGCAATTAAGAAGAACCTCGAAGAGAGCGCCGACCTTCGCAAGAAAGTCGAAAACTTCATGCAAGAGCGTGCTATGATGTTGCGCGATTCGTTGTTGCAACGTGCCGAAGAGATTGGCGATATCAAAGTTATCCGTCACATCTCTAACGAAAACCCTGAAACTAACAAGATTATCGTGCCATTCTTCCGTGGCAAATTTGCCGACGTTAAGTTCATGTATGTAGCAGGTAACGTATTCGAAGGCAAACCTTCGCTTACAATCTTCCTCAGTCAACCTATGGTAGATGCAGGCTTCAATGCAGGCAAACTCATCTGCGAAGCTGCTAAATTCATTCAAGGTGGCGGTGGCGGACAAGCCTTCATGGCAACTGCTGGTGGCAAAAACCCTGACGGCATGGACGAAGCAATCAACTACGTAATCGAAGCGATTAAATAATTTTGTGTTTTTAACCATTAAAATAAATCCACAAAAAGAATGAGGAGTAGGTGATACCTACTCCTCATTCTTTTTTTACTTATTTCTTAACAAAAGATTAGTTCTTTTTAGCTTTCATTGTTGCTACGATGAGATAAGCAATAATAGCAAGATACATTACAAGACCAACAAGAGCAGCTTGATTTGAACCATACCATTCTGACATAAAGAAATCAGCACCAGCAAATTTCATAATAGCCGAAACTACACCCATCAATGCACCACCAGCAATGAAACCAGAAGCAAGCAACGTACCACGTTCCATACGTGCATTATTGAGTTCAGCATCTTTAGAGCGTGTAGAAACATACCAACTAATCAAACCACCCACTACGAGAGGAGTGTTCAATTGCAATGGAATAAACATACCCAATGCAAATGGCAATACAGGTACACTAAGAACATTCAAAAGAAGAGCCAAAATAGCACCACAACCATAAAGCATCCATGGCGCACCTTGTCCCATCATCAATGGTTCGATAACCGCAGCCATAGCATTTGCTTGAGGAGCAACAAGCGCGCCTTCTCCTGTGAAACCGTATGTCTTATTCAAAATAATCATTACACCACCTACTGTAGCAGCAGAAACCAATGTTCCGAGGAATTTCCAAGTCTCTTGTTTTGCAGGTGTTACACCAATCCAATAACCAATTTTCAAGTCGGTAATGAAGCCACCTGCCATCGACAATGCTGTACATACAACACCACCGATAACCATAGATGCAACCATACCTGATGTACCTTTCAAACCAACCGATACGAGAATAACCGAAGCCACAATAAGTGTCATCAATGTCATACCCGACACAGGGTTAGAACCTACGATAGCAATAGCATTAGCAGCCACAGTAGTGAACAAGAATGCAATAATAGCAACTACCAAGAAAGCCACAACTGTTTGCATAAAGTTATGAATTACACCGAAATAGAAGAATACGAATACGATAATCAACGCAGAAACAATCGAAATCAAGACTAATTTCATCGAAAGGTCGCGCTCTGTACGTGGCAATGCTTCAGCCACTGCTTTACCTTTACCACCAAGCTCTTTTTTAGCTAAGCCTACTGCACCTTTAATTACGCCCCATGATTTAATGATACCGATGATACCTGCCATTGCAATAGCACCTACACCGATTGAACGACCATAATCAGTAAAAATTTGTGATGGAGTTGCAGCTGCTAAATCTGGACTGATTGTACCCAACAATGGCACAATTACAAACCAAATAAACAACGAACCTGAACAGATAATCATACTATATTTCAAACCGATAATATAACCAAGACCCAATACAGCCGAACCTGTGTAGATAGAGAATTCCATTTTGAGTTTTTGAGCCATCTCTGCACCCCAAGGTATCATACGTGTAGTAAGCGTGTCTTGCCATGCTCCGAATGTAGATACAGCAAAGTCGTAAAGACCACCAAGCAAACCTGCGATGAGCAATGGTTTAGCTTGACTACCACCCTTTTCGCCCGACACCAACACTTGTGTTGTCGCTGTTGCTTCAGGGAAAGGATACTTGCCGTGCATATCGCTTACGAAATATTTACGGAAAGGAATCAAAAACAAAATACCGAGAATACCACCAAGCAACGAGCTTAAGAACACTTGCATGAATGACACCGAAATCTCAGGATATTTAGCTTGAAGAATGTAAAGTGCTGGCAATGTAAAGATTGCACCTGCCACAATCACACCCGAAGCCGAGCCGATAGATTGAATAATTACGTTCTCGCCAAGTGCATTCTTACGTCCTGTTGCACTTGCAAGACCTACTGCAATAATACCAATTGGAATTGCAGCTTCGAATACTTGTCCCACTTTCAATCCAAGATAAGCAGCCGCTGCCGAGAACAACACTGCCATCACCAAACCCAATGTTACCGAATAGGCATTAGCCTCTGGCACCACTTTGTTGGCTGGAAGAATCGGAACATACTTCTCTCCCGGTTTCAATTCGCGAGTCGCATTCTCCGGAAGACCAATTTGTTGTTTTTCTTCACTCATAGTTTTTATTAATTAGTAGTTAGTAAATAGTAGTTAGTAGTTATTATTAGTAGGAAATGAGGTATGAAAAGTTATTAGTGCTTAACGCCGAACGGCAACTCTCAACTTTCAACTAATATGGTACATTTCCATCACCCATAGGTGGCAAATTATAATCTTGCATACCTGCAAATGGGTCAAAATTATCTGGAACAATTGGTGCCATTGGTGCACTCTGAGTCATTGAATTGCTGGCAATAGGCGCACTATTCATACGCGAGCCATACACGCCCATTGTATCATTATCCTCCTCTTCATTAAGGAATTGAGTATATTGTCCACGGAATTTAAGATCAACATCTTCAGTTGCACCACTACGGTGTTTTGCGATGATGATTTGCGCCAAACCGCGAAGATCTTTGCCTGTATTTGGATCTTGATATATTTTATAATACTCTGGACGGTGAATAAAGCAAACCATATCGGCATCTTGCTCGATGGCTCCCGACTCACGCAAGTCACTAAGTTGTGGCTTTTTACCCTCTACGGCATTAGCATTACCACGATTTTCTACACCACGATTCAATTGCGACAAGGCTATAATTGGTATATCCAACTCCTTAGCCAAACCTTTGAGCGAACGTGAAATCAAACTCACCTCTTGTTCACGCGAAAAAAAGCTCATTCCTTGTGCGTTCATCAATTGCAAGTAGTCGATAATTATCAACTTCACTCCATGGTCGCGCACCAAACGACGTGCTTTTGTCCGTAATTCCAAAATAGATAAAGACGGAGTATCATCTACAAACAACGGAGCATTTTGCAATCGAGCCAATGCCCTATCTAGTTGCTCCCATTCATATTTTTCTAATTGTCCGTTCTTTATCTTCTTTGAATCAATTTGTGCTACGTTAGAAATCAAACGGTTAGCCAACTCCACATTACTCATCTCAAGCGAAAATACCGCACACGGAGTAGCTGCATCTACAGCTATATTCTTTGCCATTGATAACACAAATGCTGTTTTACCCATCGCTGGACGAGCCGCTATAATCACCAATGTACTATTTTGCCAACCCGAAGTAACTTTGTCTAACTTATGAAAACCAGAAGGCAAACCACTCATACCACCTGCTTGTTTCGCTGCCTTCTGCATACGTTCCAACGCTTCTGACAACACACTACCCACAGCCATCACATCACGCTTAATACCGTGTTGACTTACCTCAAATATCAATCCTTCAGCCTCTTGCATCAAATCATCTACATCGGCTTTATCATCAAATGCTTTAGTCTGAATATCAGTTGCAACACGAATCAATTCTCGAGCCAAAAACTTCTGTGCTATAATTTTAGCATGATATTCCAAGTGAGCCGACGAACCAATATTAGTAGTTAAACTGGCAATAAAAGCTGGTCCACCCACCTCCTCCAACGTTCCATCTTTATGCATCTGTTCGGTCACGGTAAGCATATCCACAGGCTCATCTTTACCTGCCAAACTCACAATCGCACGATATATCTTCTCATGTGTCTCTTTATAGAAACATTCAGGTTTCAATATCTCAGCAACTATAGCAAATGCATCGCGCTCTAGCATCAACGCACCCAACACACTCGCTTCCATATCCACCGCTTGAGGTGGCACACGCCCAAAATCAATCTGACGCACATCTATCTTTTCTTGTCTCTTCTTTGCCATTTCTTCCTATTTTATCATATTAAGAAAATCTGTTTCTGATATAATTTTCACACCTAGTTTCTCTGCTTTTTCCAATTTTGCTGGTCCCATATTTGCGCCAGCCAAAAGTAAGGATGTTTTCGACGTAACTCCGCTACCATTCTTGCCTCCATGTGCTTCGATCATAGCTTTGTACTCATCACGTGAATATTGTTCAAACGTGCCGCTTATCACAATAGTAAGACCTTCGAGTTTCGATGACAATGAAATTCGCTGTGTCGTTCCTTCCATCTTAACACCAAAATTAGCTAAACGTTCAACAAGCTGCATATTTTGCATGTCATCAAAATAATCAATAAGACTATCTGCTATTCTTTCACCAATCTCATCAACAGCCATAAGTTCCTCACGCCGAGCCACAGATAATGCTTGCATCGACCCAAACGCAGCAACCAATTTTTTCGCTACCGTCTCACCTACATAACGTATTCCAAGAGCAAACAATACACGTTCAAATGGTACTTCTTTAGATTTTTCAACTGCATCTACTATGTTTTGTGCAGATTTCTCACCTAAACGCTCCATACGTGCTAATTTGCCTATCGTCAATGTATATAAATCAGCTACATCGCGTATCAACCCTCGGTCGTATAACATTGCTATAGTTTCTTCGCCAAGTCCATCAATATTCATCGCTTTACGAGAAACAAAATGCTCTATTTTACCCTTCTGTTGAGGCGGACAACCTGTGTCGTTCGGACAATAATATGCAGCCTCACCGTCTACACGCACAAGCGATGTTCCACATTCAGGACATTTATCTATAAACACTACTTGTTTTGTGTTTTCTTTTCGCTGCGAATAGTCTACTTCTGTAATTTTTGGTATTATTTCGCCACCCTTCTCCACATACACCATATCTCCAATATGTAAATCAAGCGAGGCAATAATATCAGCATTATGCAACGAAGCTCGTTTCACAATAGTACCCGACAACTGCACAGGTTCGAGATTTGCCACAGGCGTAATTGCTCCAGTGCGCCCAACTTGATACGACACAGAATTTAATCTTGTCAATGCTCTTTCTGCCTGAAATTTATAAGCAATAGCCCAACGTGGCGATTTCGCAGTGAATCCAAGTTGTTGTTGCAATTTTATGTCATTTATCTTCAACACAATACCATCGGTAGCTACAGGCAAATTCTTTCGTTCAACATCCCAATAAGCGATAAAATCCATTATCTCCTCTACCGACCTACAAACTCTCACTGCATCACTCACCGGCATACCTAACGATTTTGCCCATTGCAAAGAATCGTAATGAGTCAAAACTTCTTCTTTTAATTCTTTACTATCCCCAACTTGTACACTATATATCTGTGCTATCAAGTTGCGTTTAGCTACGGTACGCGAATTTTGTAATTTCAATGTGCCCGATGCAGCATTACGTGGATTAGCAAACAAAGCCTCACCATTATGCTCACGCTCAACATTCAAACGCTCAAACTCCTTCCAAGGCAACAAAATCTCACCTCTAAATTCCACACTTCCCACTCCTAATCCCTCACTCCTCACTCCTAACTTTAATGGTATATTCTTAATAGTTCTCACATTACGCGTAACATCATCACCACGGGTACCATCACCACGAGTAACGGCTCTCACCAATTCACCATTTTCATACCAAAGCGAAATACTCGTACCATCAAATTTCAACTCACACACAACCTCAATGGATTGAGAACCAACGGTCTTTGAGCCTTCGGCGATAAAATTGAGAATTGAGAGTTGAGAATTAAGTACTCTATTATACCAATCTCTCACCTCACCTTCAGAATAGGTATTGGCCAACGATAACATCGGGTATCTATGCTCTACTTGCTCAAAACCACTCTGAACTAAGTCACTACCTACCCTTTGTGTCGGACTATTAGGGTCGAAACAATCTGGATTTTCCTCTTCGAGCTTTATCAATTTATGCATCAAGGCATCAAACTCTTGATCGCTAATCACTGGGGCATTCTCCACATAATAGCGATATTCGTGAGCTCTTATCTCTTCACGTAATAGTTCAATCTCTTGTTTCATAATTGATTAAAAAAAATGTTGTTAGATTATTTTTCGACCTACAAAGATATATAAAATTTTGTAATTTTACGATATATTTACAAAACTTTATATCTATCGTTCATAAGCTCCAAGATCAGGATAGCTATCAATATTACGACCTTTACCATCAAGGTCAAGAGGATATAGTGTTGATACACTCACAGAACCACAATTACGAGCATAAGATAATGAATCGAGATGGAAATTGAAATATCCTGTTTCGGCGATATTGTTAATAGATGTGTTTACAAAAACTGTATCAATGGCATTTTTTCCGTTTTGCGATTTAGCCCAACGACATTCAACAAATTGATTAGTATCGATTTTTTTCCCTTTAATTAAAGTGTGAGACAAAAGAACGTTATAATCAGTTTGAGACGTAGTATCTTGCGCTAACTCTAGTTCCTCGCTATTACCACCAAATATGATACTATTTTCAACTACGGCACTTGTAATAGGGAAAGTAATACGAGCACCATTCTGCATAACATAATTGAGAATGCGTAACGATGCATTTTTGCGTGAAGCATAACGATAATAGTTGGCAATAGTAACATGCGCCATTCGAAGTGAACCTCCCAATTGAACAACACAAGATTCACCACAATTACTAATTTCACTATTTTCAACAATAAGACTACCCTGCTGAGAATAAACGCCATAAGCACCAGAATTGTGAATAACTGAATTGCGAAGTTCAAGTGTAGGCTCATTACGATTAGCTCCCACAAGCAACACACCAATACCTGCGCCACGAATATGCGTATTTTCAATAACATGATGTGATTGAGCATTTTGAAGATATATGCCACCCCACTGATTAGGCATTTGATCATAAGGCGTTTGATCTACATCGTTTATACAATCGAATCGATCGCCTCGAATCACTACGGGATGTTCAAATGTGCCACGACATTCCAATTCGCCATCAACAATGATATTTGCACCTGCGTGCATATAGAGTTTTGCACCTTCTGAAATAGTAAGTTTTGCCCCTTCAGCAATATAGATGTAATCAAACACAAGATTAGGTCGAAGCGAATCTATCGTTGCATTTGTGGTATAAACAGTACTGCTAAACACACGTGCATCACTACCCACAGCCATCAATTTTACATCCTTAATACGATTATTACATTCAAAAATAAGAGAATCGAAAAGAATGATATATGGCTCATTATCTGTAATTGGTGGAGTCATTTCGATAAAAACAAAAAGCGAGTCACGTCCTTTGATAGTAATATTTTCAAGCACATCACCTTGACCTACAGCACGACCATCGACATTGAAACGAAAATATGACTCTTTGCCTCCACCCATACGAATAGAGGAAATATTTAGAGCATTTTTATTACGATTATAAATCATAAAACGACACGTGGCCGATTGTTGCTCTGCAAAAAGAGTATCAAGAAAAAGAGTATCGCAAGAAAATGAAAGTTCAAGCGATTCGTCATAACTAATATTCTCTTCAACGCAACTAGAGAGAAAAATTGAGGTTAGTATGGTTAAGAAAAAAATTATTTTTTTCATAAAAATTCATAGGAGGTGTTATCGTCCGAACATAATTCCGATAAAAAAACGGGGACCTGCGGCATAGTCATCAGCCCAGTTTGTAGCATTAAACATGTAATCAATTTTGGCAACGAGACTAATTCGCTTAGTAAGCGAATATTCCATTCCGACAAATGGCACAATAGCAAGAAATGAATAGTGGCGATAAGATACGTGTTGATTTTCAACCTTAAAATCGTTGACGTAATCAATATTTTCGGTTTTATTGATTAAAGCAGTGTGAGTGTAAGCACCTCCTCCAATGACACCTCCTGCAAAGAGAGTAAATTTCTTAACATGCCAATGCGAATCAAGGAGAAGACCTCCCCACCCAATTTTAGCAGAACTGCCTTTAGGTTTGTATTTTAGGGTTGATACGTAGCCTTCGATACCAATACGGAGATATTTGCCAAGGCCTACACGAAGAGCACCTCCTAGACCTGTGCTTGCTCCTTTTAGTTGATTGGTTTGTTGGAAAGGATCACCACTTATTTCTTGATATTGGAACTCGCGACTCTCCACATAACCGATATTAAACATCATGCCTCCTTGATAACCATTAAAAGCAAAAGGATGACGTTTATATGTTTCTGTGGTATCGCTAGTTTGGGCAGAAAAAACAATAGTAGGTATAATAATAAAGAGTATGATTATAAAATATTTTTTTGCCATAAAAATACTATCTAATAAAGGTGTGCAAAGTTACAAATTTTTATTCAATCTACATAGAATGGTTATCTGAAAAAGAAAAAAATAAATGGAAAAATGGAACTTGTTATTGGAAAAGAACATGCTAGTGCAGTCTTAACTATCATTGAACGAAGTACTAATATGTTTTTTCAATCTAAACTTGAATCCAAACAACCTGATATAATACAACAAGCTGATTTAGACTTAATTCAAGCGAAAATTAATAGAAGACCTAGAGAAAAATTAAAACTTTTCTACCCCAAAAGTTAAGTTTTTTAAACACTTTTTGTAATTTTACACTTGCTTGTTGACTCTACAATAACTCTATCGTTGTTTATAAAATTCCCTATATCAATTTTTTTTTGTATCTTTGCAAATTAATAGACACAAAATAAAAGACTCATATATTTTCTGTTTTAAATCTTATTTTTATTGTTTTTTAATCAACATTAATATGGATTTCAAATTATTACATACTGATCCCTATTCATCAGCACGTGCAGGTATTATCTCAACTGACCACGGAGAGATTGAGACTCCCATATTTATGCCCGTTGGCACTGTTGCATCGGTCAAAGGAGTGCACATTCGTGAAGTGAAAGAAGATGTTCAGGCACAAATTATTCTTGGCAATACATATCACCTATATCTCCGTCCTGGACTTGATATTTTAGAACAGGCTGGAGGATTGCACAAATTCAATGGTTGGGACCGTCCTATTCTTACCGATAGTGGTGGTTTTCAAGTGTTTTCGCTCGCCGACAATCGTAAATTGACAGAAGAAGGTGCTATATTTCGCTCTCATATTGATGGCTCAAAACACTTCTTTACACCTGAGAATGTAGTTGATATTCAACGTACTATCGGTGCAGACATCATGATGGCATTCGACGAATGTACTCCTGGTACAGCCGACTATCGTTATGCCAAAAATTCGATGGAACGCACTCATCGTTGGTTGAAACGTGGATTGGAACAATTCGACTCTACGCCTGATAAATATGGCTACAAACAAACGTTCTTCCCTATTGTGCAAGGTTGTGTTTATCCTGAACTTCGTCGCGAATCAGCCAAATTCATTGCCGACCAAGGTCGTGAAGGTAATGCTATCGGAGGATTGGCTGTAGGCGAACCTACCGAAAAAATGTACGAAATGATTGAGGTGGTGAATGACATATTACCCAAAGACCGTCCGAGATATTTGATGGGCGTAGGTACACCTGCCAATTTGCTCGAAGGTATTGAACGTGGCGTAGATATGTTCGACTGCGTAATGCCTACACGCAATGGTCGTAATGGCATGCTATTCACTCGCAATGGTATCATGAATATGAAAAACAAAAAATGGGCTGACGACTTCTCGCCTATCGACCCAGAAAGCGATTGTTTTGTTGACCTTCAATATTCAAAAGCATACCTCCGACATCTATTCGTAAGCCAAGAATTATTGGCGATGCAAATTGCTTCTATTCACAATCTTACATTCTACCTATGGCTCGTAAAAGAGGCTCGTAAACATATTATTGCAGGCGATTTCCACACTTGGAAACCTATGATGCTCGAACGCGTCACACGACGTTTATAAAAGACAAAATAACAGAATAACAAAAATTATGTTTCTTATGTTATTCTGTCTTCTAAAACAAAATGAAACGAATTGACATATATATAATCAAAAAATATTTAGGTACTTTCTTTTTGTCGATATTGCTGATTATCACAATATCGGTAGTGGTCGATATATCCGAAAAATTAGACGAATTTATGGATAATAAAGCACCACTCAACGAGATTGTATTCGATTATTACTTGAATTTTATACCCTATTTCGCCAATCTATTTACTCCACTCTTCTCTTTTATTTCGGTAATATTCTTCACCTCAAAAATGGCATACAACACCGAAATTACAGCAATATTGGCAGGCGGTGTAAGTTTCAATCGTATGTTGCGTCCCTACATCATTTCGGCTGTAATCATTGGAGCTATGTCATTCATATTGAGCGGATATATTATCCCCCCTGCCAATGAGGTACGCCTTGCATTTGAAGATAAATACATCAAAGCCAATAAGTCGGAAGTGGCTCGCCACATACAAATGGAAATTGAACCAGGAGTTATCTTATACATAGAACGTTACGAAGAAAATCGTAATCGTGGCAACAAAGTATCGCTCGAACGTTTTGATGGCAAAACTCTCATAAGTCGTACTACAGGCAATTCGATAGAATGGAACGCAACCGACACTATTTGGCACATAAAAAAATACCTCAAACGTGATTTTAACGGCATATACGAAACTATCGAAAAAGGCGACCAGATAGATACCGCACTAAATATTCATCCATCTGAGTTTTTCATTACAGGAGCTCTTGCTCCTCAAATGACTAACACCGAATTACACAAGCATATCGAAAGACAAGAGGCTCGTGGTATGGGTAATACACAAATGTTTAAAGACGAATATTATAAACGCTATGCAAACCCCTTTGCAGCACTCATTCTAATGCTTATTGGTGTATCTTTATCATCGAAAAAAATACGTGGTGGCATGGGACTTCAACTCGGTATTGGCATAGCCCTCAGCGCATTATATATATTATTTACAACCATATCAAGTATGTTTGCCGTCAAAGGCAATATGCCTGTATTAGTAGCAGTTTGGCTCCCTAACATAATATTCCTTTTTATCGGCATCGGACTATATTTCAAAGCACCAAAATAAATGATTTACAAAGACATCATACAACAACTTACAAGACATCCATTAGTGAAAGATATAACTAAATGGATGAAATCCAACTCAAATGGCTTACAACTCAACGGATTGCAAGCCTCAGGTAAGGGTATGATGCTTAGTGCTATACAACAATCATCTGAGGCTAAAATGCTTATCGTAATGGAAGATGCCGAAACAGCAGCCTACCTCTACAACGACATCAATCGCGCAATGCCAGCAGGCACCTGCGGACTACTTCCCTCGTCCTACAAAAAATCGCCTAAACATGGTGGTTTAGATTTGGCTTCGGAAATCATGCGCACCGACGCACTCAACATAATTCATAATTCACAATTCATAATTCATAATTATAAAAACTCTAACCTCTCACCTCTAACCTCTAACCTAAATAACGGTTGGTTGATAGTTACTTCGCCAGAAGGTTTAATAGAACGCGTAACACCTCAACAAACATTCGAAACCAAAAGATTAACTATACACAAAGGAGAAGAAATTGACTCTGAAAAGATAATTCATTCGCTTGCCGAATGGGGTTTTGAATTGGTAGAATTTGTATATGAACCAGGTCAATATGCCCAACGTGGAAGTATTCTTGACATATTCTCTTTCTCTAACGAACGCCCTTATCGTATCGATTTTTGGGACAACGAAATAGAATCTATACGTGTATTCGACATCGAAAAACAACTATCTATCAACGAAGTAGAAGAAATAAGCATACTACCTAACGTAACAGCCAAAAGCGATAAAGAGACTGTTTCGATATTCAATTTTCTACCCTCTGACACTATCATCTGTTGGGCAAATATGACGTTTGCTATCGAACGCATCAACGATATATACGACGACACTCTCATCAAACAACACTCAGAGAAAAACATAGCAGATGTTCTTAACCTACTCATCAACGGCAATATAGCCAAAGAACAAATTGCTAATTTCCGACATATCACATTAAAAAACTCCTCACTCCTCACTCCTAACTCCTCACTCAACTTCAACCAATCCGCTCAACCTCCATATCACAAAAACTTCGACATTGTTGCCGACTCTCTACGCTCATTTATCAACGATGGATATACCATCCACATCTGCTCTGATTCAAAAAAACAGACCGACCGCATTGCTTCTATATTCGACGAACGTGGCGACAATATACACTTTACTCCTATCGAAGGCACTATACACGAAGGGTTTATCGACCACGACCTATCGGTTTGCTTCTTCACCGACCACCAAATATTCGACCGCTACCACAAATTCTCACTCAAATCAGACATTGCCAAAGCTGGCAAGGTGTCAATGACTCTGAAAGAGATTAATCAACTACAAATAGGCGATTATGTGGTACACATCGACCATGGTATAGGCAAATTTGCGGGTCTTATGGTGGCTGAAAACAATGGTAAACGCCAAGAAGTCATCAAACTACTCTATCAAAACGACGATGTGATATTTGTCTCTATCCACGGATTACATCGTATATCAAAATATAAAGGTAAAGACGGCGAACCGCCTCGTATCAATAAGCTTGGCACTGGCGCATGGGAACGCCTCAAAGAGCGCACTAAGGCAAAAGTCAAAGACATTGCTCGTGACCTTATTCAATTATATGCCGCTCGCAAAGCCGAAAAGGGTTTCCAATTCACTCCCGATAGTTACCTCCAACACGAACTTGAGGCTTCATTTATCTACGAAGATACTCCCGACCAAGCTAAATCTACAGCCGATATCAAACACGATATGGAGTCGGCTCTACCAATGGACCGCCTTGTGTGTGGCGATGTTGGTTTTGGTAAAACTGAGTTGGCTATACGTGCTGCCTTCAAAGCCGCTACCGATGGAAAACAAGTTGCTGTACTCGTACCTACTACGGTTTTGGCACTCCAACACTACAAAACTTTCAGCGAACGCCTAAAAGACTTCCCTTGTAAAGTAGAATACCTTAGTCGTGCCAAGAAACCTGCCGAAGTAAAACAGATAAAACAACAACTTGCAGATGGCAAAATCGACATACTCATTGGCACTCACAAAATAGTCGGTAAAGATATTGTTTTCAAAGATTTAGGACTACTTATTATCGACGAAGAACAAAAATTTGGTGTATCGGTAAAAGAAAAACTAAAAGCTATGAAAGTGAATGTCGATACCCTCACTCTCACAGCAACTCCGATACCTCGTACATTGCAATTCTCACTCATGGGTGCGCGCGATTTGAGTATTCTCACTACTCCTCCATCTAACCGATATCCTGTTGCGACTAAGGTATGTACCTACGACGATGAGATTATTCGCGATGCTATCGTTACTGAAATGAATCGCAACGGACAAGTATTCCTCATCAACAATCGTGTACAAAACATCTATCTCATCGAACAAAAAGTGCGTGCTCTCGTGCCTGATGCTCGTGTGGCTGTGGCTCACGGACAGATGCCTACCGAACAACTCGAAGAGACTATCATCGACTTTATCGACTACGAATATGACGTACTAATTGCCACTTCGGTAATCGAATCAGGCGTTGATATTCCTAACGTGAATACTATCATAGTACATAATGCACACATGTTCGGACTCAGCGACCTGCACCAACTTCGTGGTCGTGTCGGTCGTAGCAATCGCAAAGCATACTGCTATCTCATAGCCCCACCATTCAATATGCTTACATCCGATGCTCGTCGTCGCCTACAAGCTATCGAAACATTTGCCGAATTAGGTTCTGGATTCAATATAGCTATGCAAGACCTCGACATTCGTGGTGCAGGCAATATTCTCGGAGCCGAACAAAGTGGATTTATCACCGACCTTGGCTACGAAACTTATCAAAAAATCCTCAACGAAGCCTTATCAGAACTCCGCGACCAAGAGTTTAGTCAACTATTTGCCGACCGCAAAGATTCCAACAACAACTACGTTCACGATTGCTTTATCGAGTCAGATATGGAACTTATGCTTCCTAATTGGTATGTCGAATCACAAACCGAACGTATGGCTCTTTATCGTGAACTCGACAACATACAAAACGAACATGCCCTCGAAGAGTATCGCAAACGCCTCACCGACCGATTCGGTCGCATTCCCGACGAGGCTGGCGACCTCATGACTATGGTGCGCCTACGCTGGTTAGCTCAACGCTATGGCGTTGAACGCCTAATACTCAAACGAGGTAAAATGCACGCCTATCTGGTATCAAATCAAAAATCAGCATTCTACGAATCTGCCGAATTCGAAACACTCATCCAATTCTGCATGACAAACTATCATCGCTGTGCACTATCTGAAAAAGACAACAAACGCATAGTCCAAGTCAGCAATATACACTCTGTAGATGAAGCATATAATATATTCAACGAATTATCACTAAAAAAATAAGCGATTAACAGAATTGTTAATCGCTTTTTTTATACCTATTCCCTATTCCCTATCTTAAATCATTCACTTCAACATTAGGGTATTTCGCTACATCAAGAACGAAATAATCATCATTCACTTTTGTTTTATTCAAACTATCCCACACAAGTGTAATTTTATCTCCATTCTTTTGATATATAACCAATCGTGTAGGTAAATTTGCTTTATTCAATCGCAATTCTATACGAAAATATTCACTCACTTTTGGGTCGGTAGGATAGAAATTGATTGCACCATCTTCGCCTTGCGATATTTTGTCTTTTGACACATAATACTCTATCATTGCCAAAGGATTAATCTCACGCAACTCCTCTTTTGTAGGCTCTGTAATTGAAACTTCATTATATTCCGATACAAACACCCATTGCGTACGACCATCAAATTTAGTCTCGTTAGCACCAAGTGTCATACGAAATTTATTGCCCTTAATGGTCAAATCACCCGACTGTTTATCTGTAGTTTCACTTTGCGCATTATAATATAAAAGCGTAAATCTCCCCTCGTATGCCGATTGTTTCAATTCCGAAACAACCACCTTTACTCTACGATCCGCCTCTCTATCATTTTGAGCAAATAAATCAATGCACAACGCACAATGCACAATGCATAATAATGCAATTATTATTTTCTTCATACTAATAAGACTCTATTTCTCCAAAAAAGTTTATTCTCCTTACCTCCCTCTTCCTTGTTCCCTATTTACATTACATCGATACCAAAATATTCTCCAACTCCATTTCAGTAGAAACAAGCACCTCACGAGGTTTACTACCACGAGCAGGACCTACGATACCTGCCACTTCCAATTGGTCCATAATACGACCAGCACGGTTGAAACCAATGTTATATTTACGTTGAATATAACTTGTCGAACCCATCTGACTTGTAACTACAAAACGAGCAACTTCTTCAAAATAAGGGTCTTTTTTACTCAAATCTACGCCCGACAAATCTTTGTTTTCACCCTCTGGTACTGGTGGTTCTGGCAATTCGAATGGTGCTGGA